>JAEZEY010000133.1 GCA_023432845.1 Pseudomonadota bacterium | reverse complement strand
TCCTGGATGCGCTTGACGAGGTCCGCGTACTTGGCGCCGTACTTGTCCCACACCGGCTTCACCGCGTCCTGGAAGGGCTTCTTGTCGGCGATGGTGATGACGTTCACGCCGGCGGCCTTGATCTTGTCCATCGAGACCTTGACGCGCTCGTCCCACAGCTTGCGCTGCTCGAGTTGGGTCTCCTTGCCGAACTTCAGGATCAGCGCCTGATCCTCCTTCGACATGGCGTCGAACGCCTTGCGCGAGAACACCAGAATTTCCGGAATGATCAGATGCTCGGTCAGGGTGTAATGCTTGGCGACCGGAATGTGTCCGAACGAGTCATAGCTCGGCGGGTTGTTTTCCGCGCCGTCGACGACGCCGGTCTGCAGCGCGTTCATCACCTGATCCATGCCCATGGCGACGCCGTTGCCGCCGAGCGCATTGGCGGTCTCGACGAAGATCGGGTTGCCCATCATGCGGAATTTGAGACCCTTGAGGTCCTGGACCGTTTTGATGTCGCGCACCTTGTTGTAAAAGCTGCGCGCTCCGGCATCCATCCAGGCGAGGCCGATGAGGCCGGTCTTCGGATTGTCGGTGATCGACTTGAGCAGCTCGTCACCGATCGGTCCGTCGATGACCGCGCGCATATGATTCACGTTGCGGAATACGAACGGCATGTTGAAGACGTTGAGACTGTCGACGACCGAACCGACCGGGCCGACGCTGACGCGCGCGATCTGCAGCGCGCCGATCTGCGCCTGTTCGATCATTTCCTTTTCGCCGCCGAGCTGCATCGACGGATACATCTGGATCGACAGGCGCCCGTTGGTCGCCTTCTCCAGCTTCTTGCCCATCTGCACGACCGCTTCGACGGTCGGATAGCCGAGCGGATGGACGTCGGCTGCTTTCAGCACGGTCTTCTGGGCGAGCGCGGGGGTAGCAAGCGTTACCGCGGCGGCGACGAGGCCCGCGGTCAGAATCGTCCTGCGATTTGTCATGACAAAGAATCCTCCCTTCAATTATCTTTTTTGTGAGCCAGCGCGCGGGGAGATCGATCGGCCACGGTCTGAGTGGCGAAGGATTGATCGGACAAGGCCCGCATGTTACTCATCAGGTCATATGATGACTAGAGTACCCCGCTCTGGTCAAGGTGGCGGGCTGTCCGATTGAATAAAAATCTTTCTCTCCTGAAACCGATCGAGGCGCCGCGCGGCCTCACCGCCGAGATCGTGGCGCGGCTCACCGCCGACATCATCAGCGGCAAGCTGCTGCCCGGCTCGCGCCTGCCGACCGAGCAGGAAATGATTGCCGCCACAGGCGTTTCGCGCACGGTGATCCGCGAGGCGGTGGCGGCTTTGCGCGCCGACAAGCTGGTGGTGAGCCGCCAGGGCATCGGCACCTTCGTCGCCGAGAAGGTTCGCCGGCCGTTCCGTGTGGAATTCGACGAGCACTCCTCGCTGCGCGACGTGCTCCATGTCATGGAGCTGCGCACCGGCATTGAGGTCGAGGCCGCCGGGTTGGCCGCCGAGCGCGCCACGCCGGCCCAGATCAGGAAGATCACCGAGCGCTTCGAAGCCATCCAGGCCGCCATCGACGCCGGCGGGAACGCCGTGGATCAGGACTTCGCCTTCCACTGCGAGATTGCCGAAGCCACCAACAATCCGCAGTTCAGGGGCTTCCTCGAATATCTCGGCAGCGTCGTCATTCCGCGCCAGACCGTGTGGGGCCGCAGCGCGCCGCTGCTCAGCCGCAACAACCTCACTTTATTCCAGCGCGAGCACGCCAAAATCCTGTCCGCCATCCGTACCCACGACGTGTCGAAGGCGCGCTCCGCCATGCACGCCCATCTCGGCGCCAGCCGCGACCGTCACCAGAAACTGGCGGCGGAGTTGGGGATCAAGTAGCCATGAAACTCCTCGTCACCGGCGCCGGCGGCGGTATCGGCACGCGGCTGCGGCAGATGCTGCCGGCCATCTATAAAGACATCCGCTGGAGCGACATCAAAAGGCCGAACGATCTCGCCGCCGGCGCCGAATTCATCGCCGCCGATCTCGCCGAGATGACGCAGGTCGAGAAGATCGTCGACGGCATCGACGGCATCATCCATCTCGGCGGCTTCTCGGTCGAAGGGCCGTGGGAGACTATCCTTCAGGCCAATATCATCGGCTGCTACAATTTGTTCGAGGCCGCCTATCGCGCGGGCGTCAAGCGCGTGATCTTCGCCACCTCGAACCATGCCGTCGGCATGTACCCGCGCGAGCAGAAGATCGGCGTCAACGTCACCGTCCGGCCAGACTCGCGCTATGGCGTCTCCAAATGCTTCGGCGAGGCGCTCGGCGCCATGTATGCCGATAAGCACGGCATGCGCGTCACCTGCATCCGCATCGGCAATTTCGGGGACAAGCCAATCGACCG
The DNA here is from genome assembly GCA_023432845.1 of Pseudomonadota bacterium. Lineage (GTDB taxonomy): Bacteria > Pseudomonadota > Alphaproteobacteria > Rhizobiales > Xanthobacteraceae > Pseudolabrys. Next base: position 110 of record JAEZEY010000133.1, on the reverse strand, counting down.
GCGCCGGCTGTCGATCTTCCTGCACCCGGAAGACCTCGTGCAGCTCGTGCGCATCGGGCTCGAGCACCCCGACATCAAGTACGAGATCTTCTACGGCGCTTCCGACAACG
>JAEZEY010000106.1 GCA_023432845.1 Pseudomonadota bacterium | reverse complement strand
GCCTCGAAGACCAACGATCTGGCCGGCGACGGCACCACCACCGCCACCGTGCTCGCCCAGTCGATCGTGAAGGAAGGTTCGAAGGCGGTTGCCGCCGGCATGAATCCGATGGACCTCAAGCGCGGCGTTGACCTCGCGGTCGAAGCGATCGTCGAGCACCTCAAGGCCAACTCGAAGAAGGTCACCTCCAACGAGGAGATCGCCCAGGTCGGCACCATCTCGGCCAACGGCGACAAGGAAATCGGCGACTACCTCGCCAAGGCCATGCAGAAGGTCGGCAACGAGGGCGTTATCACCGTCGAGGAAGCCAAGTCGCTCGAGACCGAACTCGACATCGTCGAGGGCATGCAGTTCGACCGCGGCTACATCTCGCCCTACTTCGTCACCAACGCCGACAAGATGCGCGTTGAGATGGACGACCCCTACATCCTGATCTACGAGAAGAAGCTCTCGGGCCTGCAGGAACTGCTGCCGCTGCTCGAAGCCGTGGTGCAGACCGGCAAGCCGCTGCTCATCGTCGCCGAGGACATCGAAGGCGAAGCGCTCGCCACCCTCGTCGTCAACAAGCTGCGCGGCGGCCTCAAGGTCGCGGCCGTGAAGGCGCCGGGCTTCGGCGATCGCCGCAAGGCCATGCTGCAGGACATCGCGATCCTGACCGGCGGCCAGGCGATCTCGGAAGATCTCGGCATCAAGCTCGAGAACGTGACGATCAACATGCTCGGCCGCGCCAAAAAGGTGTCGATCGACAAGGAGAACACCACGATCGTCAACGGCGCCGGCAAGAAGGCCGACATCGAGGCGCGCGTTCAGCAGATCAAGGCGCAGATCGAGGAGACCACCTCGGACTACGACCGTGAGAAGCTGCAGGAGCGTCTGGCCAAGCTCGCGGGCGGCGTCGCGGTGATCCGCGTCGGCGGCGCGACCGAGGTCGAGGTGAAGGAGCGCAAGGATCGCGTCGATGACGCGATGCACGCCACCCGCGCCGCGGTCGAGGAAGGCATCGTGCCGGGCGGCGGCGTTGCGCTGCTGCGTTCGGTCGAGGCCCTCAAGAAGATCAAGACCCAGAACGAAGACCAGAAGCACGGTGTCGAGATCGTCCGCAAGGCGATCCAGGCCCCGGCCCGCCAGATCGCCCTCAACGCGGGCGAGGACGGCTCGGTCATCGTCGGCAAGATCCTCGAGAAGGATCAGTATTCCTACGGCTTCGACGCCCAGAACGCGGAATACGGCAACATGCTCACCAAGGGCATCATCGACCCGACCAAGGTGGTGCGTTGCGCCATTCAGGACGCGGCGTCGGTCGCGGGCCTGCTGATCACGACCGAGGCGATGGTCGCCGAGCTGCCGCCGAAGAAGGGCGCCGGTGGCGCGCCGGCCGGCATGCCCGGCGGCATGGGAGGAATGGACTTCTAAGGTCCGCGTCACTCGACACAAAAATACGAAGGCCCGGGAGCAATCCCGGGCCTTTTTCTCTTTGACACGCTTCACGGTGCCGGAACGGAAGTTGGGCAGCGGCAATTCCCCAACGTGCGTCTACCATGATGAAATCGGGTGGACGCTGGCTGCAGACGCAGTACCCTGCGCCACATCGAGCTCGCAGATGAACCGGAAACGAAAACGACCACGGAGAAGATCAGACGCGGGTACATCCGCCGTCGTCGATCTTATCGTGGCCGTCTGGGTGCAGATCGCTTGAGCAATCCCGCCGCTTGCCCAATTTTATAGACCCTGATTGTGTAGATAACGTGACGAAAACCTTAACGAAAGCTTACTCGGCAAAGGCTTACGTCGGCGTCGGCGGCTGGACTTACGAGCCGTGGCGCGGCGTTTTCTATCCGAAAGGCCTGCCGCAAGCGCGCGAACTCGAACATGCGGGCCAGCATCTGACCTCGATTGAGGTCAACGGCACGTTTTATTCGACCATGAAGCCGGCCAGCTTCGCCAAATGGGCATCCGAAGTGCCGGACGGCTTCGTGTTTTCGCTGAAGGGGCCGCGCTATGCGGTCAATCGTCGCGTGCTCGCCGAAGCCGGCCCGTCGATCGAGCGGTTTCTGCAATCCGGCATCACCGAGCTCGGGCCCAAGCTGGGTCCCTTGCTCTGGCAGTTTGCCCCGCACAAGAAGTTCGATGCCGCCGACTTCGGTGCGTTTCTCGATCTGCTGCCGGACAAGTTCGAACGTCGTCCGCTTCGCCATGTCGTCGAGGTGCGCAACGACACCTTCAAGACGCCGGAATTCATTGCACTGGCGCGCGAGAAAGGCGTCGCCATCTGCTATGCCGAGCACGAGACCTATGCGGAGATCGCCGACATCACCGCCGACTTTGTCTATGCCCGGCTGCAGAAAGGCAACGAGAAGCTCAAGGCCGGTTATCCGCCCAAGGCGCTCGACGCCTGGGCCGATCGCGCAAAGGTCTGGGTCAAAGGCGGCGAACCAGCCGACTTACCGCGTGTCGACAAGAAATCCGCGCCGAAACAGCCGCGCGACGCCTTCATCTATTTCATCCACGAAGCCAAGGTGAAGGCGCCAGCCGCGGCCATGGCGCTGATCGAACGGCTGAAGTAAGCGCTAGGCGCCCGGATAGACCTGCCAGTGGCGCGGCAGCACGTGCAGGCGTCCAGTCAGTTCGCCCGCGCCATCGATCGGCAGTTCGACCTCGATACGGTGCTTCGCCGCACCGACTTCAAGTTCGACGCGCCGCCAGCCGCCGCTGCGCCGCACCGCGACCACCTCACCAGCGATGGCGCCGGCACGCTCCGTCACCAACTCGACGCCGTTCGGCCGCATCATCAGCCGCGCCGGCCCATCCGCCGCGGCAGCCGCGCCGATATCGATCGTTCTCCCATCGATGGCGATACGGCCCTGCGACACTGTCACCGGCAGTTCGCAGGCTTCGCCGATGAACGAGAAAACGAAAGGCGACACCGGGCGGTCATAGATCTCATCGGGCGTGCCGACCTGCTCGATGCGCCCTTGGCTCATCACCACGACGCGGTCGGCTAGCTCCAGCGCCTCTTCCTGGTCGTGGGTGACGAATACCGTCGTGTGTCCGGTCTTGTTGTGCAGCTCGCGCAGCCAGTGGCGGAGTTCGCGACGCACTTTCGCATCAAGCGCGCCGAATGGCTCGTCGAGCAGAAGCACACGCGGCTCGATGGCGAGCGCCCGCGCGAGCGCTACGCGCTGGCGCTGGCCGCCGGACAATTGCGAAGGAAATCGTTTCTCGAGACCCGCCAGTTGCACGAGATCGAGCAGCTCGCTGGCACGCTTGCGGATCTCCGCCGCCGGCGGGCGCGTGGCGCGCGGCCGCACCGTGAGCCCGAAGCCGATATTGTCGGCAACCGACATGTGCTTGAACAGCGCATAGCTCTGAAAGACGAACCCGACATTGCGCTCCTGCACATCAAGATGCGAGGCATCCTCGTCACCGAAAAAGATCGCGCCATCGGTCGGCCGTTCAAGGCCTGCAATGAGACGCAGCAGCGTCGTCTTGCCGGATCCCGACGGCCCGAGCAGTGCAATCAGTTCACCCGAACGAATATCGAGCGACACCCCATGCAGCGCCGGATAGCGATCGAACTCCTTGCGCACATTGGCAATGCGAATATCCATGTATCAATACCTTAGTGACGGCCGTTACCGGCGGCAATCTGGTCGCCGTAGCGCCATTCCAGCGCCGCCTTCACGGTCAGCGTGAACAGCGCGAGCAATGCCAGCAGCGAGGCTACGGCGAATGCCGCGGTGAAAGCATATTCGTTGTAAAGTATCTCGACATGCAGCGGCATGGTGTTGGTGAGGCCGCGTATCTTGCCGGACACCACGGCAACGGCGCCGAACTCGCCCATGGCGCGCGCATTGCAAAGCAGCACACCATATAGCAAGGCCCACTTCACATTTGGAAGCGTGACGTACCAGAACGTCTTGAAGCCACTGGCGCCGAGCGACAGCGCCGCCTCCTCGTCGCCGGTGCCCTGCTCCTGCATCAGCGGGATCAATTCGCGCGCCACGAACGGAAACGTCACGAATATGGTCGCCAGCACGATACCGGGCACCGCGAAGATGATCTCGATGCCATTGGCCTGAAGCCAGGCCCCGAAATAGCCCTGCGCGCCGAACAGCAGCACATAGACAAGGCCAGCAATTACCGGCGACACGGAAAACGGCAGGTCGATCAGCGTGACGATGAAGCTCTTGCCCTTGAAATCGTGCTTGCCGATGGCCCAGGCGGCGGCAATGCCGAAGACCATGTTGGCCGGTACCGAAATCGCGGCGATCAGCAGCGTCAGGCGAATGGCAGCCTGCGCGTCGGGGTCAAGGATCGCCCGGAAAAAGCCATCCACCCCGCCGCGCAATGCTTCGGCGAACACCAGCACCAGCGGCAACACGAGGAACAGCACGAAAAACAGCACAGCGATGGCGATGAGTATCATCCGCATCGCCGCGGATTCGCTTGTCGGCGACGGGACGTTCCGGCGTTCAGACGGCATGTCCGAACCTCCGCCGGCTCCAAGCCTGGATCAGATTGATGAGCAGCAGCATCGTGAAGGAGATCGCCAGCATCATCGAGGCGACCGCGGTTGCCGCCGCGTAGTTGAACTCCTCGAGCCGGATCACGATGAGCAGCGGCGCGATCTCGGACACAAACGGGATATTGCCGGCAATGAAGATGACTGAGCCGTATTCACCGATGGCGCGCGCCAACGCCAGCGCAAAGCCGGTCAGGATCGCCGGCGCCAGCGGCGGCAGGATGACCCGGACGATGGTCTGCACGCGCGCCGCGCCGAGCGTTGCCGCCGCCTCCTCCAGCTCCTTGTCGAGATCGGCCAGCACCGGCTGCACCGTTCGCACGACGAAAGGCAGGCCGACAAAGACCAGCGCCACGACGATCCCCGCCGGCGTATAGGCGATGGCGATGCCGAGTGGCTCGAGCAGCGCGCCGAACCAGCCCGTCGGCGCATAGAGCGCGCTCAGCGCGATACCGGCAACCGCCGTCGGCAGCGCGAACGGCAGGTCGATCATGGAATCGATCAGGCGCTTGCCGGGAAAGCGATAGCGCACCAGCACCCATGCCAGCGTCAGGCCGAACACGGCATTGATCATGGCCGCGATCAGCGACGCGCCGAAGCTGATGCGCAACGCCGCCAGCGTGCGCGGATCGAGTGCCAGACGCCAGTATTCATCCCACCCGAGCGAGGCGCTGCGCACCATGAGCGCGCCGAGCGGGATCAGCACGATCAGGCTCAGATAAGCCATCGCAAAGCCGAACGTGATCCCGAAGCCCGGGATGACGCTCGGCCGCTTCCACGTCCATGAATCGGCGACTGCCATCGGACCCGGATATTACTTGGTCAATTTCATTGGGCTTACAAAATTTATTTCGATCTGTAGATCTGGTCGAACACGCCACCATCGCCGAAATACTTCGGCTGCGCCACCTTCCAGCCGCCGAAATCCTCGATGGTGACGAGCTTCAGTGTCGGAAAGCGCTTCAAATCCGCGGGGGTTGCCAACTCCGGCTTGGCTGGGCGGTAATAATGCTTGGCGGCAATTCGCTGGCCGTCCGGGCTGTAGAGGTACTCAAGATAAGCCTGCGCAACCTCGATCGTCTTGCGCTTCTGGGCGTTACTGTCAACGAGTGCAACCGGTGGTTCTGCAGCAATCGAAATGGACGGTACGACAATCTCGAATTTGTCGGGGCCGAGTTCGTTGAGCGCGAGGAAGGCCTCATTCTCCCAGGTCAGCAACGCATCGCCGATCCGGCGCTGCACGAACGTCGTGGTCGAGCCGCGGGCGCCGGTATCGAGCACCGGTACATTCGCAAACAACTGCCGCAGGTAGTCCGTCGCCTTCGTTTCATCGCCCCCGTGCTTGGCCTTCGCCCAGGCGAGCGCGGCGAGGACATTCCAGCGTGCCCCGCCGGACGTCTTCGGGTTGGGTGTGATGACCGCGACGCCCGGCTTCACCAGATCATCCCAGTCCCTGATACCCTTCGGATTGCCCTTGCGCACCAGGAAGACGATGGTCGAGGTGTAGGGCGATGAATTGTGCGGCAACCTGCTTTTCCAGTTTGCCGGCAGCTTGCCCGACCGTTCGGCAATGGCGTCGATATCGGCTTCCAGTGCCAGCGTGACGACGTCAGCTTCAAGTCCGTCGATCACCGCCCGGGCCTGCGCGCCCGAGCCGCCATGTGATTGTTGCACGGCAATGGTCTGGCCGGTCCTGGCCTTCCAGTGAGCGATGAAGGCCGCGTTGTAATCCCGGTACAACTCGCGTGTCGGATCGTAAGACACATTGAGCAACCGCATCTGCGCCGCCGCCGGTACGACGAGGGCGACCAACAGGCCGCCCGTCACGGCCGCGCGACAGAGGCCGCGGATCAAAGCGAAGTAGCACATCGAAAATGCCTATTGTCCGAGCTTGACTGGCGAAGACCATCGCCGCGCAGTGGGCAGACGGCAAGAGCCGCGGCAAAAGAAATGCGAATGTGCCGAATTTTTGCGCTTAAGGGCAAAGATTTGGCACCAGAGGCCGCCGAAATGCAGAATATTTCCGCGCATTTTTCCACAGCGCGGCGCGCGCTGCATCAAATGGCGCGGCGCATGTTCGCTCGCGCGGGTAGCGAGCGCGCCCAACTAATGCATGCGAATGAAGCCGATTTATTCAGCGGGCTGCAGGGCCTGGCGGGTCTCGATGCTCACGATCATGGCCGTTAGCCCCAGCGTGGTGAGAAACATCACCAGCGCCACGACGGCATTGGCGCCGAGCACGAGGCCGAAGCCGCCGCTCTTGTGCAGCAGCGCGATCATGCCGATGGCGATGCCGGAAGAAATGAACAACGTGAAATAGCGCACGGCGTAGACACGGCCCCGCCAGGCATCCGCCGTATAGCGCGCAAGGATAATGTCGTTGACCGTCACCTGTGCGTAGATCGCCGCGATGGCGACGGCGAGCGCGACCATCAATGGAATGCCCTCGGCCTGGGAGGCCCAGAAATTGCCGGCGAAGCCGAGGCAGGTCACGACCGCGAACAGGTAGTGCGGCGCGAAGCGCTCGACAAGACGGCCGATCGCAAGCTGGGCCAGCGCGCCGCACAACAGCACCGCGGTGGCGACACTGCCGACCAGCACCAAGGGCACGCCCTTGACCATGCCCTCGTCGACGATCTTCGGCAGCGCGATGGTGAGCACGTTGAACACCAGACCGGCTGACAGCGCGATCACCAGAAACAGGCCGAACATCACCGCCATCAATTTCGCCGTCAGCGGCACCGCGGCCTTGCTCTGCCGCTTGCTGGCGTGGTGGCGGTCATCCGGCGTCAATTTGAGATAGACGATGCCCATGATGAGCAGCAACGCCGCCGGCACATAGAACGCCGCCCGCCAACTGATCCACCAGGCGAGCGCGCCGGAAATGCCGGCTGCTAGCGAAACGCCGAGATTGCCGCAGACGCCGTTGAAGGCGAGCGTGCGGCCCATCGTGCCGCCATTGCTGCTCGCGGCTTCGATCAGCATCGCCATGCCGACCGGATGGTAGATCGCGGCAAAGATGCCGATCGCGAACATGGCGGCTGACAGAACGATCAGGTTCGGTGCCATCGCCACCGCGAGCATCGACAGGCCGCAGCCGAGATAGAACGCCGCCATCATGTTGCGGCGGCTCCAGCGGTCGGCGAGCCAGCCTGCCGGCAGCGAGAAGATGCCGAAGGCCACGAAGGCCGTACTCGAAAGCGCGATCAGTTCGCTGTAGGGCCGGCCGTAGACCGCCTCGAGTCCGATGACGACCGTTGGATAAATCAGCAGCACATAATGGTCGAAGCCGTGCGCGATATTCAGGAAGGTGATGGAGCGCCGGCGGGCGGTCTCATCGGCAGTAGTCGCGGCAGTCGCGGTGGCGGTCATGCGAAGTGCCTTTCCAGGCGCGTCGAATCTGAGAATGGCTCGCAATATAGGCTTGCCATTTGGCGATGTTCGGTCGATTTTCGTCGCATTCGGGCCAGGAGGGAACGGACATGACTGACTCCGTACCTTTATACCGGCAGAACCTGGACAACGCCCCCCGCCCCGTCGCGGTGATGGGCAAGACCTGCGCCGCCACCGAGCACATCCCGCTGCACATCCACCGGCGTGGTCAGTTGCTCCATGCCACCAGCGGTATCATGCGCGTCGAAACCGAGCAGGCCGCCTGGATCCTGCCGCCGGCTCGCGCGATCTGGCTGCCGCCGCGGCTGCCGCACAAGGTCACCATGCGCAGCAAGGTGGAGATGCGGACGGTCTATATTGACGAAACGTTGTGCGAGAGCCTACCGCATCGGCCTGTGTTCGCCGAGATATCCGGGCTGTTGCGCGAACTGATCCTCGCCCTTCTGCAGGAACCGTCGGACTACGGCGAGCACGAGCGAGGTGGCGATATTGCCCGGCTCATCCTCACTGAAATTGGGCGCCTGGACGAACGCCGCTACGATGTGCCGATGCCGCGGGACGAGCGCGCCTTGCGCGTCGTCCGCGTTCTCCTCGACGACCCGAGCGTCGACCATGACCTCGACCGTTGGGCGGACACGGCCGGCGCCAGCCGACGGACACTGGCGCGATTGTTCCGTCAGGAGACCGGCCTCGGCTTTGCCGAATGGCGCGCCCGCCTCCGCGCAGTAGACGGCCTGGCGCGGCTGTCGGACGGGGTATCGGTGGCGGAAGCCGCGGCATCGGTCGGCTATGCGAGCGCCTCTGCGTTTTCTGCCATGATCCGGCGCACGCTGGGCGACCCGCCGCGACGACTCGCTCGCAACTTTTACGCGAATTAATACATTATACTACCTTTCTCTACCATCGCGCGAATTGACTGACGCGTAGACATGTGCCCGCGAGCACGCTGTAGTTGTGGCGGGGTTGTGTGCGTAGCGGTGTGGGGGCCGCGATGGTGAGCGAACGGCGTCTGGGGGCGGCGATGCTGCTTGCTGCGGCGCTTGGCGTCAGTCCATTCCAACCAGGGGCGCGCGCTGCGGAGGACGAAGACCCGACCACGCTCCAATTCTCCGGCCGCGACGCCTCGCGCAACGGCATCTTCGCCTACTCCGGCTTCCTCTACGCGCCGGGCGGCTTCGAGCGCGACGGCTTCATCCTCAAGCTGTTGATGAACGGCGGCGTCTACCGCTACTGGCCCGGCAGCATGCCCGGACAGGAAGTCCGCGGCGCCGAGTGGCAGCTGCAGGCCTTGCCCGGCTTCCGCATAAAGCGCGGCAACGCCGAGATGAAGTTCTTCTTCGGCCCGGAGTGGCAGAAGCACTGGCTGTGGCCGGACGATTCCGCCAACAAGCTACGCGGCCAGAACTTCGGTGCGCGCTTTGCCACCGAATTGTGGTGCGAGCCAACGCCCGAGACCTTGATTGCCGGCGACGTGTCGCTGGGTACGCTGGCAACCAGCCACACGGCGCGGCTTGCCTTCGGCTGGCGCATCAGCGGCGAACTGCTCAATGAGGAGTACTTTTATCTCGGCCCCGAACTGCAGGTCTTCGACAGCGACGGTTATCGCCAGAGTCGCATCGGGCTGCACCTCACCAGCATGAAAACCGGCGATATCGAATGGTCGGCCGCGATCGGCTACGCCCGCGACACCGACGGTCACGCCAGCCCCTACTTCAGGCTCGGCCTCGCCCAGAAACTCTAGTCGAGCGTGCGCCGGAAACGGGTCACGGCGATGGTCATGGCAATCAGCATAAGCACGACAAGGGCCACCGCTTCGTAGCGAAGATCGGCGATCGTTGCCCCCTTGAGCATGATCGAGCGCGTAATGCGGATGAAATGCGTCAATGGCAGGATTTCGCCAACATACTGCGCCCAGCGCGGCATGCCGGCATAGGGAAACATGAAGCCTGACAACAGGATGTTCGGCAATAGAAACATCACCGACATCTGCATGGCCTGCAGCTGGTTCTGCGCCACTGTCGAGAAAGTGTAGCCGATCGACAGGTTGGTGGCGACGAACAAGGTCGTCAGCAGCGCCAGCATGCCGAGACTGCCGATGAGCGGCACCCCGAACAGGAACACACCAATGCCGATGATGATCGTCGCCTGGACGAAGCCGGCGATAACATAGGGTATGATCTTGCCGAGCATGATTTCGATCGGAGTGATCGGCATCGACAGGAGGTTTTCGAGCGTGCCGCGCTCGATCTCGCGCGTCACCGACAGCGCCGTGAAGATCAGCATGGTCATCGTCAAAATGACGCCGACCAGGCCCGGAACGATGTTCAGCTCCGTCTTGGCGGCCGGATTATAGCGCGCATGCGTCCTGATCTCAAAGGCGGCCGTACCTGCCTCCGGGATGGCGTAGTCGTGCATCAGCGCGGTCCGGGTCAGCCGGTTGAGCGCGGACAGCGCGGAGCCGGCAGCCATCGGATCGGTTGCGTCGGCTGCCACCAGCATCGCCGGCACATCGCCGCGCCGCAGCGAGCGCTCGAAGTTAGCCGGGATTTCGATGCCGAACAGCACTTTGCCTGAGGCGAGCAGCTGGTCGAACTCGGCTTCAGTGCGCGGCTGTTCCGTCACCTTGAAGTACCGCGTGTTTTTGAGCGCAGCCAGGATCGAACGGCCGACGTCGCTAGATTCCTGCAGCAGCACGGCGGTCGGCAGGTCGCGCGGCGTTGTATTGATGGCGTAGCCGAACAACAGAAGCTGAACGAGCGGGATAATGGCGATCATGGCCAGCGAGATGCGGTCGCGCTTGAGCTGGATGAACTCCTTGATCAGCATGGCCCAGGTCTTGCGCCAGAAGCCGTTGCCCTCCACGCGCCGCGGCGCTCCTGCCGGGATGATCTGATTCATTGGAAGTTGTCCTTGGCGCGGCCCATCAGGTCGATGAACACATCCTCGAGCGAGGGTTCCGAGCGATGCCAGTCGAGACCGGGTCGTCCGCGGTATGGAGCGATGGATCTCTCCAGCGCCGCCGCGTCGCGGCCGGAGACGTGCAGCCTGGTGCCGAATGGCGCGACCATATCGACGCCCGTCTTCTGTTTGAGTTCCTCGCCGAGCGCACTCAGACCGTCGCCATTATGCGCGCTCACCACATAGGTGGTCAGGTTGGAGGCCGCGATCACGTCTTTCACGCTGCCGCGCACCAGCAATTCGCCATAGGCGATGTATGCGATCTCGTGGCAGCGCTCGGCTTCATCCATGTAATGCGTGGACACCAGCACGGTGAGGCCCTCGGCAGCGAGCGCGTGAATTTCGTTCCAGAATTCCCGCCGCGCCTTGGGATCGACGCCCGCCGTCGGTTCGTCGAGCAGCAGCAGCTGAGGGCCGGACATCGTACACGCGCCGAGCGCCAGCCGCTGCTTCCACCCGCCCGACAATTCACCGGCGAGCTGCTGCTCGCGGCCCTTGAGACCGAGGCGTTCGATCGCCGCCCGCGCCGCCGCACGGGGGTGCTCCAAGCCATAGAGGCGGCCGATGAACTCCAGGTTCTCGCGGACCGACAGGTCCTGATACAGAGAAAACTTCTGCGTCATGTAGCCGACGTGGCGCTTGATCTTGTCGGTTTCAGTGCGGATGTCGTAGCCGAGGCAGGTACCCGTGCCCTCGTCCGGCGTCAGCAGGCCGCACAGCATGCGGATGGTCGTGGTTTTGCCCGAGCCGTTCGGCCCGAGGAAGCCGTAGATCGAGCCGCGCCGGACCTGCATCGAGACGTCGCGCACCACCGCGCGGCCATCGAAGCGTTTGGTCAGGTGCTCGACGTCAATGACGACGTCGCGCCCGTTGACCGGAGTCATGGCCTCGCTCATGGCCTCGCCTCACGGGTCACGGTAACGGGCTGGCCAACGCGCAGCTTGGATGGATCGTCCGGCCGCGCCTCGATCAGATAGACGAGCTTGGCGCGCTCCTCGAGGCTGTAGATCACCGGCGGTGTGTACTCGGCGCTGCGGGCAATGAAAGTCACCTTCGCCGTCAGGCCGGTCGGACAGCTGTCGCAAGATACGCCGACCACCTCGCCGATCTGGATGGTGGCAAGCTCGCGCTCCGGCGCGAAGAAGCGCACTTTCAGATTCGCCGGCGGCAATAGTGCCACCACCGGCTTGCCCGGCTGCACGGTTTCACCCGGCCGGTAATAGACCTCCTCGACCGAGCCGGTGACGGGGCTCAACTGGCGGCGGCGCGTCAGCCGCGTCTGCGCCGCGTCGAGATTGGCCTGCGCCTGTTGCAGCGCCGCCCTGGCGTCGTCCATCGTCTTCTGCGTGCCGGCCGCCGACTTCAGTAGTTCCTCGGCGCGGGCGAATGCCTGTTTCGCGGAAGCGAGCGCTGCCTCGCGCACCTGCACGTCGGCGCGCTGCAGGTCGTCATCGAGCGTGAAAAGGAGGTTGCCTTTCGTGACCTTGTCGCCCTGCCGCACTTTCAGGTCTTCGACGCGGCCCTGCTCGTCCGGCGACACGAAGATGGTTTCGGCCTCGACCCAGCCCTGCAACTGCCGGTCCGGCCCCTTGTCGCATCCGGCGAGTGCGAGCGCCCCCAGCATCAGCGCGGCAAAGCGGACGGTCATGGCTCACTCCTCGGGGCGAACAGGATATCGATGTGGGTTTGCATCATCTTGCGCACGTCGAGCGGCGCGATGTTGCCGAACAGCCCAGTCCAGACGATGGCGATGAGCCCCGGCGCGGCGATGAGTTGCGGAAACTCGGCCAGCGCCTCCGGCACCTCGCCGCGCGCGGCGGCACGCTTGAGGATCGCGCGCAATGCTTCGAAGATGCGCGACAGCACTTCGCGATAGTAAAACTCGGCGAGCTTGGGAAAGCGCCGGCCTTCCGCGATCATCAGCCGGATCACGTCCTTGCGCCTGGTCTCGAACACTTCGTGGACGAAGACGTCGCGCATGTGCTCGGCCAGTTGCTTGGCCGGCACGTCGGCCTGTCCCAGTGCTTCGAGGCCGCCGATGATCGGCGTCAGCATTTCGCGCAGCAGTTCCTGGAACAACGTCTCCTTGTCACGGAAATAAAGATAGATCGTGCCCTTGGCGATGCCGGCGCGTTTGGCGACGTCATCCAGCCGCGCCGATTCGAAACCGCGCTCAGCGAACTCATCGAGCGCCGCGTTCAGAATGACCTCGCGACGCTGGGCGGTCCGCGCTTCACGACCGGTCGGAGCCGGCGCGGTCAGGCTCCTCGCCTGACGACCGGTCACCGAATGGCTCGACGGCGGGACCGTCTTCCGCCCTCTCTTTGATACAGCAATCTTCTTCGCCATGTGCGCCCGACTTTTATGACTGACCGGTCAGTCATTTTATAAGGCAAGCACGCGATCGGCGCAAGCGCCGATGCGGGCGACCCTTCGCCGGCATCGTCCAAGACCATTCCTGTTTAGATTCAGAAGGTTATCGCGAGAAAGCGAGCGACTGTGGCAACTCAGCCGGGCGTTCTGCGTGACGCTGAGCCGATGAGGCCCGCCCAGGTCACGGGCGTCGCAGGGATCGTGAAATCCACCGCGAAGGCCGCACAGCTTCGCTTCGAGACCGTGACCACTCCACAACCATCGCCCATGCACTCCCCCGTGACAGGACAGGCACCGGCAGCACCGGCGACGCGGGCCGTGACGAACGTCATCGTCGCGATCGCCAGGAGCAAGCTCGCGACAACGACGACCCGCGCGGCGGGTGTATAGGTCTCGGTCATCGGTTCGCCCCCGAAGGGCTCCGCGTGAAACTAGCTCGCAAGATAAACGGCGAGTCGCACGGCCCGATCAATGATTCGAATCTCAGGCCCGTTCAATTTCGGCCTTGACCGCCTTCAGAGACTCAGGGGTGTCGACGTCGGTCAGCGCAGCATCGCCCGAAACCTGAACCTCGGTCATGACTTCGGCATACTGCCCGATGAGGTGACGGGCGCCGGTATCGCCGCTGATCGCCATCAATTCATTGAAGAATCGCCGCGACCAGACGACCGGATTGCCGCGCTTGCCGTCGATCGACGGCACCACGATCAACGCGCCCTTTTCCGGGTCGAAGGCGGCGAGCAGCTTGTCTATCAATCCGGCGTCGACCTGCGGCATGTCGCCCAGGCAGACAATGGCGCCGCCGGCTTCCTGCGGCACCGCGGCAATGCCGGTGCGCAGCGAGGTGCCGAGGCCGTCGGCATAGTCCGGGTTATGGACGAAGCGCACCGGCAGCCCGGCCAGCGCCGCCTCGACCTGCTCCCGCTGATGGCCGGTGACGACAATGACCGGCTTGGCGCGCGAGGCCAAAGCCTGCTCGGCGGCGATGCGCACCAGCGGCTTGCCGCCGATCTCGGCGAGCATCTTGTTGAGCGCGCCCATGCGGGTCGAACGTCCGGCGGCGAGCACGATGGCGGCGATGCGCTGGCCCGCTTCGGCCACCGGCTCGCGGCGCGGCTGCGGCCGCGAGACGATTTCCATCAAGAGACCGCCGACCCCCATACCCGTGATGTCGGCGCGCGAGACCGGAAGCCCGGCGAGCAGACGCATCAGCACCCAGTCGAAACCGTTTTCCTTTGGCGAGCGCGCGCAGCCCGGCGCCCCGATCACCGGCGCCTCGCCGATACGGCCGATCAGCATCAGGTTGCCGGGATCGACCGGCATGCCGAAATGCTCGATGGCGCCGCCGGCGCTTTCGACCGCCATCGGGATGACGTCGCGCCGGTCGGCAATGGCCGAGGCGCCGAACACGATGACCATCTCGGCGCCGGCTTGGCGCACCTCGGCAATGGCGGCGGCCAGCGCCGCCTCGTCATGCGGCACGCGACGCTCGGCGACGATGCTGGCACCGGCGGGAGCGATGCGCTCTTCCGTGATACGGAGCGTCTTCTCGATCACCTTGGGCGCGAGGCCGGGCAGCAAGGTCGAAACGATGCCGACCTTGCGGATCACATAAGGCGCGACGCGGATGACCGGCTCGGCTTTCTTCGCCGCCGCGACGGCCTTGTCCCGAGCATCGCCCGACACGGCGAAGGGGATGATCTTGACCGTGGCGATCATCTCGCCTTCGACCACCGGCTTGTAGGCGGCCAGCGTCGCCAGAGTCACGGCTTCATCGATGCGGTTCAGGCGATCGACGGCATCCTTGTCCACGACGAGGATGCCGGAGGTTTCCGCGAACAGATTGCAGCGGCCGGTGAAGGCACGGTCGGTGCGCGCACCCTCGCCCGCGAGCGCACTGGCAATGCTCGCCGCCGCCTCGTCCTCCGACACGTCGCCCTTGTCGAGACGGGCGACAACGATCTCCCTGACGCCGGCGGCTTCCAGCGCGGCGACTTCCTTATCGCCGATCAGCGTGCCCTTCTTGAGCACCAGATCGCCCTGGCGGATGGAGTGCACCGCTGTGGCGCCACGCGCGTCTTTCGGGGCAACGGGTCCGAATTTCATGCCGCTGCCGCCTTGTCCTGCTTCACGCGCAGCCGTTGCGTGATCTCCGCCATGATGGCAACGGCTATTTCGGCCGGCGACACCGCGCCGATATCGAGCCCAATCGGCGCGTGAATGCGCGCCAGCGCCGCATCCGAGACGCCCTGCGCCTTGAGCCGCTCGAGCCTCCGGCCATGCGTCTTCCGCGAGCCGAGCGCACCGATATAGAAACAGTCGCGCGACAGCGCATGCAGCAGCGCCGGATCGTCGACCTTGGGATCGTGGGTCAGCGCGACGAAGGCGGTGTAATGATCGACATTCAGCGGCGGCAGCGCCACGTCCGGCCACTCGGCGATCACATTGATGCCGGGAAAGCGCTCCGGCGTCGCGAAAGCCGTGCGCGGATCGACAATGGTGACGGCGTAATCGAGCATCTGGCCGAGCGGCGCCAAAGTCTGCGAGATATGCACCGCGCCGGTAATGACGAGTTGCGGCGACGGCACATGCACGGTGAGGAACACCCGTCCCTGCGCCGTCTCCTCCATGCCGCTCTTGGCCATACGCACGCGCTTGTCGATCACGTCGGCGAGCGGATCGGTAGCGATGTCGGCGGCTTTCACCAGGCGCTGCGCGCCGCTTTCCGTGTCGGTGACGACCACCACCGCGCGCCGCGCCGCGCGTTCGGTGTTGATGGTGTGCAAGAGATCGAGCTTCAAATCATTCTCCCGAACTTCACTTCACCCTCCCCTGGAGGGGGAGGGTCGGTGAGCAAAGCGAATCGGGGTGGGGTGAACTAGATCACCCCCTCCCGCCAACCTTCGCTTCGCTCAGGCTGGCGACCTCCCCCCTCCAGGGGGAGGTGAAGAAAGCAAGCGGCGGCTACGCAACCTTCTCCACATACACCCTGATGGTGCCGCCGCAGGACAGCCCGACCTTCCACGCCGTCTCGTCGGCGACGCCGAATTCCAGCGTCTTCGGCTTGCCGCTGTCGATAACGTCGATGGCTTCGGTCACCACCGCGCCCTCGACGCAGCCACCCGACACGCTCCCCAGGAAATTGCCTTCGCTGTCGATCACCAGATTGGAGCCGACCGGACGCGGCGCCGAGCCCCAGGTCTCGACCACGGTAGCGAGCGCCACGCCGCGGCCTTCCTTCGTCCAGTCTTCCGCGGCCTTGAGGATGTCTTCGTCGCGACCGAGCATGTTGAAATCTCCATTCTATCATTCGTCATTCCGGGACGGCGCAGAGCGCCTGACCCGGAATCCAGCCAGAGACTGGAGCGCGTTTCTGGATTCCGGGTTCGCCCGCTGCGCGGGCGCCCCAGAATGACCTCACGCCACCTTCCGCAGCATCGCCTTGGTATCGTAGCCCTTCTCCGGCGCGCCGGACAATGCGCGCACCAGCGCCGTCATGGATTCGAGATTGTGTACCGGGCGCAATTCGTCAACATGCGCCAGAATGGTTTTCACGCCCTTGGCGCGCGGCTCAAAGCCGTCGAACCGCAGCAACGGGTTGAGCCAGATCAGCCGCCGGCAGGAGCGGTGCAGCCGGTCCATCTCGAAAGCCAAAGTGTCGTCGGCGTCGCGCTCCAGTCCATCGGTAATCAGCAGCACTACCGCGCCCTGTCCGAGCACGCGCCGCGCCCAGTGCTTGTTGAAGTCGTGCAGCGACGTCGCAATGCGCGTGCCGCCCGACCAGTCCACCACATGCGCGCCGCAAGCGGCCAGCGCCTCGTCCGGATCGCGCTGACGGATCGAGCGCGTCACATTGGTGAGCCGCGTGCCGAACAGGAAGGTGGTGACGCGCTTCCGCGCATCGGTGATCGAATGCAGAAAGTGCAAGAATAGTCGGGTGTACTGGCTCATCGAGCCGGAGATATCGAGCAGCGCCACGATCGGGGGCTCC
>JAEZEY010000080.1 GCA_023432845.1 Pseudomonadota bacterium | reverse complement strand
GGATGCCGCCCGGCGCCGCCAATGCCGGCACCGCGCATCGGCTGAGCGCTTTCGGCAAATAGCGCAGCCAATTTGAGGTCGCACCGCGGCAATGGAACTTTGTTCCCCCCGGCAGAGTTGAAGATCACGCAAATTTCACAGGATGACCTACGCATGAATCGCAATGTCCTCGTCCTCGCCGTTGCCGTGCTCTGCCTCGCGGTCGGCGCGCTCGGCTACAAACTCTACGAAGAACAGCGCGAGCCAAAAGGCGTCCAGGTCAATATCGGTTCGAGCGGCATTTCGGTGGAAAAGAAATAGTCTGCGCAACACCGGTGCCCGTTCCGCGCATCGGATTTCGCTGTCGTCAATCATTTCAATGGCGAAATATCGAGCGCTCGTGCCGTCGCTGGCGCGGGCGCGACTCTTTCGCGCAGCGGCACGGTATATGTCAGCCTTGCTGCTTCAATTGTCGTTTCCCCCCGATACGGTTGACCGTAATGGTGCGGGGAAAAGTGAGGGACACTGGCCGGCGTGAATTGCGGCGATGATCGCGAGCGCGGCCGTAGCGAAAGGAGGAAGCGATGAGCCCGCACGCCCGAAGTGACATCAATATCCTTCGGCGATCTCCGCGGTACCGCCCGGCCAATACATGCGCGCAATGCGGTGAAGCGCTTTATATGCCGGAGTACTCCGAGTGGCTGGACGCCGGCCATGCACGGCATCTGTGGCAGTGCGACGCTTGCGGCTACACATTCGAGACCACCGTTCGTTTTGCAGCGGCGTAGTGCGCCGGAACCAGCAGGAGTGGCCCCGGGCCCGGCCCGGCGAGGCAAGATTGGGCCCTGCTCGTCGCGCACGCGCTAGAAAGGAACCGGCTTAGACGCACGCGCCCTCGCCCCTAGAGCAACCCAGCGGCGCAGAAGCGGTAAGTCGGTTCCTTTCGCTGTCTTCCCCAGCCGACCGTTCCGACGACGACGTCGCGCCCGTTCACGCGAATTTGTGACGCATCTTGCCGGCGCCTGCCGCTATTCTTGTCGCATGATGATGCGTCGCTCACTGCTGCTCGCCATAGCCGGCCTCGTTGCCGCGCCCCGCGCCGCGCACGCGCAGGCGGCACCGAGTTCACAGCCACCGATGTCGCAAGTATCGGCCTATGCCTTCCGCTTCGAAGCCCTGAGCGGTAGCGACATTGCGCTGGCCGACTTCGCCGGCAATCCGATCCTCATCGTGAACACCGCGTCGCAGTGCGGCTACACCCCGCAATATGCCGGCCTGCAGAAGCTCTGGGCGCGTTATCGCGAACGCGGCCTGGTTATCATCGGCGTGCCGTCCAATGATTTCGGCGGACAGGAACCGGGCGGCGCCGGCGACATCGTCAAGATCGCGCGGGACGAGTACCACGTCACCTTCCCGCTCGCGGCCAAGGCCGGCGTCAAGGGCGCCGGTGCGCATCCGTTCTATCGCTGGGCCGCAACCGAGCGGCCGCGGGATACGCCGCGCTGGAATTTCCACAAGTATCTGATCGGCCGCGACGGCCGGCTCAAGGCCGCCTTCACCTCGGCGGTCGATCCATCGGATCCGGGCCTGATCGTTGCGATCGAGACCGAGCTCGGCGCCTGACCTTCACGCGGCAGCGACGACGCGGGCGGCTGCCACGTTTTCGCCGAGCGCATCCATCGCGTCCACCAGCTTGAGGAAGGCGCTGCCCGGCAGCGGCGGCGCGAACACGTAGCCCTGCGCCGAGCGAATACCGATTTCGCGCAGGTGCATCACCTGCTCGAAGTTCTCGACGCCTTCGGCTACCACGTCCATACGCATATTGTGCGCGAGGTCGACCAGGGTTTCGACAATGGTGGACGAATTACGGTCGCTTCCGATCGAGTCGATGAACATCTTGTCGATCTTGATGATATCAACGCCGAGCTTGAGCATGTAGGACAGGCCGCTGTGGCCAGTGCCGACATCGTCGATGGCTATGCGAACGCCGAGGCTCTGCAGTGCCGCAATGATCTGGCGCGTGGCGACGAAGTTCTCGATCGGATCGCGTTCGGTGAGCTCGAGCACCACCTGCGCTAGCTTGATCGGCGACTTGGCGAAAATGCCGTAGACGTCCTTGATCACCGTCTCGTCGCCGAACAGCCGGCTGGCAAAATTGAAAGAGATTTTCAGTCGCGGGCGTTCGCCAATTGCCTTGCCGGCCTCGTCGCTGACTCGGCGCATCAGATCGAGTGTCATGGCGCGGATCAGGCCGCTCGACTCCGCCAGGGGAATAAACGCTGCGGGCGGCACCAAAGTGCCGTCCGGTTTCTTCCAGCGCATCAGCACCTCGGCGCCGTGCAACTGTCCGGTCGTGATATCGACAATCGGCTGGTAATACGGCACGAACTCGCCGGCAGCGAGAGCGCGCTCCATTTCCAGGATGGGATTTTTCGGGTCACGGCGCGCGACCATCGCGGCAAACAGGCCGAGCGCCGCCAGTGCGAGACCAGTGACGAACAGGCCAATCCATTTCAATTCGGTGCGACCGCTGCTGATCAGCTTGCTCGGCACCATGACAAGCACCTTGAAACCGTATTTGCGCGACCAATGCTCGGTCGTATAGCCGTCGCCGGCTTTCGTGTCGGCCGGACGTTTGCCGAGTTCGGAGAGAACGACATGACCGCGGGTCTCGGCCGCGGCATAGAGCCCGTCCGGCCCGCGCCCCGTTTGGGCGCCGCCATCGTCGCGCAGGTGCAGTTCAAAGGCATGAACCGCGGCATGCGGCAGGAACATCGCCGCCGGGACCAGGGCGGCGATCGCATTCGGGCCCGAGCCGAGCGGCCGGCGAAGCCGGACCATCGATTGGCTGCCGGGTAGATTGACGACATCGAGCGAATAGCCCGGTTCGCCTTCCAGCGCTTCCGTCGACAATATACGCCGCACCGTCTCGCGTTCGGTGGCCGCAACCTTCTGATGCGACGAGCACAGCATGCGGCCGCTGACGTCGAGGATGGCGATTTCCTTGATTGGGGCGGTCTGGAAGGTTGCGCGCTGCATCGCCTCGATCGCGGCAGGGCCGCAATCGGCAATGCGAGCGGCGCTGAGCGCGTCGAGCGCCTTGGTGACCTCACCGGTTCGCCGTTCGGCAAGCGCGATGGCGTTGCGGGCGGAGATATCGGCCTCCTCCCGGCCCTGCCTGTCGATGACGCCGCTGAGCCAGAAATTGAAAGCGACCAGAGGTGCGCCGGCAACCAATACGCCAACAGCAATCGCGACAACATTCTGGCGCGTAAAACCGCGCGCGAAAAATAACATTACCGGCTCGTCCGACCATTCTGGTGCGGCATTCAGTGAGCCATGGCGCCGTAAAGAGCGCCTTAAGCCTAAAGCCGCTCTTTCGTGGAAAACCTGCCAAAATGATACTCGGCCACTGCATGGTTAATGGCGGCCTAAATCGGAACCTCACTTGGATGCAGAAATGGTCCCAGGACCGCCTATGCCGCCGTTCCCGATCCCCGGACCGTTCTCAAGTCGCGGCAACGCCGCGATTCAGGCCATGGTGCCGGCCGGATCAGACCTTCTTCGGTTTGCCGGCGAGTCCGGCAATGAAACGCGGCAGCGCAAACGCCGCCGTATGGACGGCCGGCGTCCAGTATCGCGTAACAATGCTGCCGGCCTTGCGGTAGCGCGCTGCAATCATGCGCTCGCTCGCGGCCCGGAGACGCTTGTCGTCGGTGGCAAAGCCCATTGCCAGCAATCCGCCGAAATAAGTCGGTACGGCCGCGGTGTAACAGGTGACGTCCGCGAACAGGCCGCGGAGGCGCCGGAGGCTGGTTGCCAATTCCTTGCCTTGAAAGAACGGCACACCATTCTGCGTCACCAGAACGCCTCCCTTGGCGAGGCAGCGCCGGCAGTCGGCGTAGAACTTGCGCGTAAACAGCGCCACGCCAGGACCTTGCGGATCGGTAGAATCGACGATGATCACGTCAAACCGGCGATCGACAGTTGCGACATACTCAGCGCCGTCGCCAATCGCGCACTGGAACCGCCCGTCGGCGAACACCGGACGGGTGAATTCCGGATAATGCCTCTTGGCGAAGTCGATCACGGACTCGTCGATCTCCACCAGCGTCAGACTGCGGACCGATTTGTGCTTGAGCACCTCTTTGGCGATACCGCAGTCGCCACCGCCGACAATGAGCACATCCTTCGCCCGGCCATGAGCGAACAGAGGCACGTGCGCCATCATCTCCTGATAAATGAACTCGTCGCTGCTGGAGATCTGAATGGCGCCGTCCAGCATCAGCACCTTGCCGAGCTGCTTGTGTTTGAACAATACAAGATGGTGATGGCCGGTTCTCTTTTCGTGCAGTACCCGCTCCGCGCGATAGCTCGTACGGACGCCGAGCGGATCCAGGATGGTCTCGTCGATCCAGCGATGTCTGGCCACAGCGTGCCTCCGGGGTCTGTTTGGAACGCGGCGTTCCGACGATGCGGTCAGGCGACGCCGCGCCCGCGCAGAAATTCGCTGACCGCGATCTGCTTCGGAGCGAACGCCTGTCGCAGCACCGGCACGCAGGCATCCGGGTTCGCGTCCCCGCACATGAAGATGTCAAGTGCGGCATAGCCATGCTCGGGCCATGAGTGAATCGAAATGTGGCTTTCGGCAAGCACGGCGACGCCCGAGACGCCGCCATTCGGCTCGAAATGGTGCAGATGAATGTGCAGAAGCGTCGCGCCTGCCACCGAAACGCAGTCGCGCAACGTCCGCTCGATATGAGGCAGGTCGTCGAGGCGTTTCGCCTGATATAGATCGACGATCAGATGCGCGCCGGCGCAGCGAACGCCGTTCTTGACGATGAAATGATCGTCACGCACCGTCTCGACGACAGCTTCTACATTGTCACGGGTGGTACCTGGAACCCCCAAGCCCTTCCCCGATCGATGGAGGGTGTTTTTCAACATACCCCTCTCCTCAACCAGAGAGCGAACCCGAGAGACGGCGTGCCGGCTCGCGGAGTGAAACTGCAACGCGCTCATGTCCGGCGCCGCTTACCCCACATAGTGCTCAAGACCCGCGTTTTCAAGCTAAATTTTGCCACACGCGCTATGCGACAGTTGCGATTTCCGACGCCCCGCATGCGCTCGACGGCGAACATGCTGACGATTTTGGTATGTGCGGCGAAACTGTTACCTTGACCTTGCTCGCCGTTGCGACGATCGCAAAAGGAGCCGCGCATGAGTTTCTTCCCAGGCAAGGACCCCGAGGCAGGCGATGCTTACAGCTGCGATGCGCTGGCCCATGTCGTTGTGCCGCGCACCGTCGATCTCGGTGACGGCTTTTCGGTGCGCCGGGCCCTGCCCTCGGCGCACTCGCGAATGGTCGGGCCGTTCATTTTCTTCGACCACTTCGGCCCGGCCGAATTCCGCGCCGGCACCGGGCTCGATGTGCGCCCGCACCCGCACATCGGACTCTCCACCGTAACTTATCTGTTCGACGGCGAGATCATGCATCGCGACTCGCTCGGCACCGCACTGGCGATCCGGCCCGGCGAGATCAACTGGATGACGGCGGGGCGCGGCATCGTTCATTCGGAACGCACGGATTCCGGTCTGCGTGAAACCGGCAGCCCGATCCATGGCCTGCAGATGTGGGTGGCGCTGCCGAAGGCGCATGAGGAAACTGCGCCCGGCTTTGCCCATCACGACACCGGTGAATTCCCGATCGTTCAAGATAACGGCAAGACGGTGCGCGTCGTCACCGGCTCGCTCTATGGCGCAACCTCGCCGGTGCCGGTGCTGCACGAGACCATGTTCGGCGATGTAACGCTCAAGGCCGGCGCATCGCTGCCGCTCGACGCCGATCACGAGGAGCGCGCGATCTATGTGGTCAACGGCGTGATCGACATCGCCGGCGACAGGTTCGAACCGGGGCGGCTGCTGGTGTTCAAGCCCGGCGACCGCATCACCGTGACGGCGGCGAGCGACGCGCATTTCGTCCTGCTCGGCGGCGTGCCGATGGATGGCCCGCGCCACATCTGGTGGAATTTCGTGTCGTCCAGCAAGGACCGCATCGAGCAGGCCAAGGCCGACTGGAAGGCCGGCCATTTCGACAAGGTGCCCGGCGACGAGATCGAGTTCATTCCACTGCCGGAGAAGTGACGCGCTCTTGCGC
>JAEZEY010000078.1 GCA_023432845.1 Pseudomonadota bacterium | reverse complement strand
AGAGCCCCGTAGTGGGCCCGGACGGCTACCCGCGACCTCCCGGGTGCGTGGCTGCGAACCACGCCCGCGGGCGCCGCCTCCGAGCCCACCACCAAGACGCCTCTAGATGACGCCCCGACTGGACCGGACACGAGAGCATATAGTCCTAACTAGGACTCTTGTCAAATTCGTGGTGACCGTGCCATCTGCGACAATCCGCGCGGTATCCGGTTGATGGGTATCAAGGGAGGAATACGGCCGGTACGTCATTATTATTCTTTGATTATTCTTTGGCCATAACTGGTTGACGCGGACAGGACGACCCCGATGCCCGAGACGCCGCCACCGTTTTCCATCGACAATCCGCACGGCCGGCCCGGCCGCGAGGTGCTGGCCGCTCTCGGCGTGGTCGCGGAGCACGGCCTGGGCGACGACGAGGTGACGCGGCGGCGCGCCATAGCCGGCGCCAACACCATCGAGGCGACGCGCGAGGCCAGCGCGCTCCTCCTGCTGCTGCACCAGTTCGTCAGCCCCGTCGTCTATCTGCTCGGCGGCGCGGCGGCGCTCGCATTCTGGTTTCACGAAATAGAGGAAGGCCTGGCCATCGTCGTCGTGCTGGCCGCCAACGCGCTGATCGGCTTTGTCACCGAGCTGAAAGCGGCGCGCTCGATCGAGGCGCTGCGCAAGCTCGGCGGCCACGCCGCGCGCGTGCGGCGCGCCGGCCATATTCGCAGCATCGAAGCCGCGGAGCTGGTGCCCGGCGACATCGTGCTGATAGAGGCAGGCGACGCCGTGGCCGCCGACATGCGGCTGGTTGAAGCTTCAAGCCTAGCGGCCGACGAATCGACCGTCACCGGCGAGTCGGTCGCGGTCGAGAAATCGGCCAGGGCTGTGGCTCCCGAAGCCCGGCTGTCGGAGCGTCATTCGATGCTGTTCAAGGGCACTGCGGTGACGCGCGGCAGCGCCGTCGCAGTGGTGACGGCAACCGGCCTTTCGACCGAGCTCGGCCGCGTGTCGCGGCTGGTCGAGGAATCCGAACCCGGCGCCTCGCCGCTTGAGCGCAAACTGGCCCGCCTGTCGCTCCAACTGGTCTGGGGCACGCTGGCGCTGGCGGCCGTGCTGATCGCCGTTGGTTTGTGGACCGGCAAGGAGCCGTTCCTCATCATTGAGACATCGATCGCGCTGGCGGTTGCCGCCATTCCCGAGGGCTTGCCGATCGTCGCGACTTTGGCGCTGGCGCGCGGCATGTGGCGCATGGCGAAGCACAATGCGCTGATCGAGCGGCTTGCCGCGGTCGAGACGCTCGGCGCCACCACCGTCATCCTTACCGACAAGACCGGCACGCTGACCGAGAACCGCATGACGGTGCGACGGCTCTGGGTGCCGGATGGCGAGATCGATCTCAGCGAGCCGAAGACGGAACTTGCCGGCGACGAGCAAGCGACGCTGCTCCTGCGTATCGCCGTGTTGTGCAACGATGCTGCGCTCGAGAGCGAGAAAGACACAGGAACCGGCGATCCGATGGAACTGGCGCTGTTGCGCGCCGGGCTCCATGCCGGACTGTCGCGCGAGCGGCTGACGCACCGGAATCCGGTGGTGCGCAAGGAGGCCTTCGACACCGCGACCAAAAAAATGGCCACGGTGCACAGAAGCAGCGATGGCTATCTGTTCGCGATCAAAGGAGCGCCGGAAGCGGTGCTGGACGTCTGCGACACGGCCTATGACGACGATCGCGTCGTGCCGCTGACCGACGCAATGCGCCACGATTGGGCGCAGCGCGTCGATCACCTCGGCCATCACGGCCTACGGGTCATCGGCTGCGCCATGAAGATGGGCACCGGCGCCGATATCGCGCCCTATGAAGGGCTGACCTTCGCGGGGCTGATCGCGCTCGAGGATCCGGCGCGCGAGAACGTGCCGGAGGCTATCGCCGACTGCCGGCGCGCCGGCATCCGCGTCGTCATGGTGACGGGCGATCATGCCGTGACCGCGCGCAGCATCGGCCGCGCCGTCGGCCTCGGCGACGACGCCGCGCATGTCATCGAAGGCGGCCACGTGGCGCGGCTGATCGAGAATGACGACCCGGCCGTCTACCAGGCCGGCATCTTCGCGCGCGTCAGCCCGAGCGAGAAACTCAGCCTGGTGCGGGCCTTCCAGAGGCGCGGCGACATCGTCGCCATGACCGGCGACGGCGTCAACGACGCGCCGGCCCTGCGGCAGGCCGATATCGGCGTCGCCATGGGGCTGCGTGGCACCGACGTGGCGCGCGAAGCCGCCGCCATGATTCTGCTCGACGACGCCTTTCCGAGCATCGTCCGCGCCATCCGCGAAGGCCGCATCATCTTCGGCAATATCCGGCGCTTCGTCGCCTATCTGATGTCGTGCAATCTG
This sequence comes from Pseudomonadota bacterium, assembly GCA_023432845.1. Lineage (GTDB taxonomy): Bacteria > Pseudomonadota > Alphaproteobacteria > Rhizobiales > Xanthobacteraceae > Pseudolabrys. Next base: position 5,622 of record JAEZEY010000078.1, on the reverse strand, counting down.
AGCGAGGTGCTGGTGGTCGGGCTCGCCGTGCTGCTCGCCTTGCCGCTGCCGATCCTGCCGCTGCAGATTCTCTATCTCAATCTGGTCACCGACGTGTTCCCGGCTTTTGCGCTGGCGCTCGGCGAGGGCGACCGCGACATTCTCAACCGGCCGCCGCGCGATCCGAAGCAGTCGTTGCTGTCGCGTTCGCAATGGACCGGCCTTGCGCTGCAAAGCATGGGGCTCGCGGCGGCAACCTTCGCCGCGCTCATTGCGGCTCGGATCTGGCTCGGCCTCGACGGCGACGCGGTTGTCACCGTGACCTTCCTCACACTCGCCTTCGCCCAGCTTTGGCACGTGTTCGATATGCGGCATCCCTCGTCGCGGCTGCTGTCGAACGACATCGTCCGCAACCCGTGGGTCTGGGGCGCGCTGGCGCTGTGTACCGTGCTGCTGGTCGGGCCGGCCTATACGCCGGTGCTCGCCGGCATTCTCGGCCTGACGCCGCCGACGACGGCCATGTGGGCCGTGGTCATGGCCTGTAGCCTCGCGCCCATGATCGTGACGCAGATCGTGCTGATCGCCATGGGCCGGCGCGCTCGCACAAGGGCCACCTCATGACGGCGCTTCTTCTGCCATGGCTCAAGCTCGCCGTCTGCGCCGCCGCCATCGGCATTGCCGGACCGTTGCTGACACGCTACGGCGACGTCATCGCCCAAATCACCGGCCTGTCGCGATCATGGATCGGGCTGGTGCTGCTGGCCACCGCGACGTCGCTGCCTGAGCTGTTCGCCGGCATCAGCGCCGTGACGGTGGCCAATGCGCCGAACATCGCCGTCGGCAATGTGCTGGGCGCGTGCGTGCTCAATCTTGCCATGCTGGTGCTGCTCGATGAGTTGAGCCGCAGCGAACCGATGTACCGGCGCGTCGATCAAGGTCACATCCTGACCGCCGGTTTCGGCGTCATCATGCTCGGCACCGTCGGCGCGTCATTGCTCCTCAGTCGCAACGGGCTGTCCGCCGTCTTTCTGCATGTTTCAGTCTATACGCCGCTGATCGTGATTATTTACTTCGTCGCCATGCGCGCCGCATTTACCTATGAGCATCGCACACCGCGCCCGCCGGCGGACATCGCCGTCAAGGGTGCGATGACGCTCCGCGCCGCGCTTCTGCGGTATACCGCTGCAAGCGCGGTTGTGGTCGCAGCCGGCGTGTGGCTGCCGTTCATAGGCAGCGAGATCGCCACCGTCATGGGATGGGGCGAGAGCTTCGTCGGCACCCTCTTCATTTCCGGCGCGACGACGCTGCCGGAACTCGTTGTGACGGTGAGCGCGCTGCGGCTCGGCGCCGTCGATATGGCAATCGGCAACCTGCTTGGCAGCAACCTGTTCAACAGCCTGATCCTGGCGATCGACGATATGGCCTACAGCGAGGGGCCCATGCTCGCAGCGGTGTCAACCGCGCATGCCATCACCGCTTTCGCCGCGGTGATCATGACCGGCATCTTCATCGTCGCGATGCTGTACAAGCCGACGACGCGGCTGCGCGGCACCATCGGCTGGGTCAGCATCGCGCTGCTACTGGTTTATCTGTTCAGCGCCTACGCGATCTATCTCTACGGGCACTGAGAATAGCGATCAGCTACCGTTCTCGACCGAACCGCCGGCTTCCCTGAGCGCCGCCGGTTGCGGCATGGCGATGACATTGTAGCCACTGTCGACGAAATGGATTTCGCCGGTGACGCCGGTCGACAGATCCGAGCACAGATAAAGACCCGAGCCGCCGAGGTCTTCCAAAGTCACGCCGCGGCCGAGCGGCGAATATTTCTGCTGGAAGGCGAACATGTAACGCGCGTCGCCAATGCCGGCGCCGGCCAGAGTGCGGATTGGGCCCGCCGAGATGGCGTTGACGCGGATCTTCTGGTGGCCGAAATCGACGGCAAGATAGCGCACCGAGGACTCGAGCGCCGCCTTGGCCAGACCCATGACGTTGTAATTGGGCATGGCGCGGTCGCCGCCATTGTAGGTCAGCGTCACCATCGCGCCGCCGTTGGGCATCAGCTCGGCCGCGCGCTTGGCGCTCTCGGCGAAAGAGAAGCACGAGATCACCATGGTGCGGACGAAGTTCTCGCGCGTGTTGTCGGCGAAGCGGCCCTTCAGTTCGTTCTTGTCCGAGAAGCCGACCGCGTGGACAAAGAAGTCGATGGTCCCCCACTTCTCCTTGAGCGTGGCCCACAACTTGTCGACCGATGCGATGTCCTCGACGTCGCAGGGCAGCACGATGTCGGAATTGGTTTGCTCGGCGAGCGGCTTGACGCGCTTGAGGAGCGCATCGCCCTGATAGGTGTAGGCGATCTGCGCGCCGTGCTGATGCAGCGTCTTCGCGATGCCCCAGGCGATCGAGTGGTCGTTGGCGACCCCCATGATCAGCCCGCGCTTACCTTCCATCAAACCCGGCATTGGTCTGTGCCTCAATTGTTGTCGTCATTCCGGGGCGCGAGTGAAACGAGCGAACCCGGAATCCAGACACAGCGATTGCCTCTGGATTCCGGGTCCGGTCCTTTGGACCGTCCCGGAATGACAGGAGTGTTGTTACGCATCCACGTGCTTGAACACCAAGGTGCCGTTGGTGCCGCCGAAGCCGAACGAGTTGGACATCGCGGCACGGATCTGCACATTGTCCTTGCGCTCGCGCAGGATCGGCATGTCGGCGAATTCGGGATCGAGATCCTTGATGTTGGCGCTTTCGCACATGAAGCCGTTCTGCATCATGAGCAGCGTGTAGATCGCCTCCTGCACGCCGGCGGCGCCGAGCGAGTGGCCCGACAGCGACTTGGTCGCCGAGATCGACGGGCACTTGTCGCCGAACACGGCGCGGAGGCCTTCGATCTCCTTGGCGTCGCCGACCGGCGTCGCCGTGGCGTGCGGGTTGATGTAGTCGATCGGCACCTTGCAGGTTTCCAGCGCCAGCCGCATGCAGCGCTGCGCGCCTTCGCCCGACGGCGCCACCATGTCGTAGCCATCCGAGGTCGCGCCGTAGCCGGCGACTTCGGCGTAGATTTTCGCACCTCTCGCGCGGGCGTGCTCGAGCTCCTCGAGCACCACAACGCCGGCGCCGCCGGCGATGACGAAGCCGTCGCGGGAAACGTCGTAGGCGCGCGAGGCGGTCTGCGGCGTGTCGTTGTACTTCGACGACATCGCACCCATGGCGTCGAACAGATTCGACATGGTCCAGCTCAGGTCTTCCGAGCCGCCAGCGAACATCATGTCCTGCTTGCCCCACTGGATCATCTCGGCGGCGTTGCCGACGCAATGCGTCGACGTCGCGCAGGCCGACGAGATCGAATAGTTCACGCCCTTGATCTTGAACCAAGTGGCGAGCGTCGCCGACGGGCTCGACGACATCGCTTTCGGCACCGCGAACGGTCCGATGCGCTTGGGCGAGCCGTTCTTGCGCGTGATGTCGGCGGCCTCGACGATGGTCTCGGTGGAGGGTCCGCCGGCACCCATGATGATGCCGGTGCGCGGATTGACGATGTCCTTTTCCTCGACGCCCGAATCGCGGATCGCCTGCTCCATGGCGACGTGGTTCCAGGCCGAGGCCTGGCTGAGGAAGCGCATGGCGCGGCGATCGACGATGCCGGACGGATCGAGCGTCGGCTTGCCATAGACCTGGCACTTGAAGCCGTGCTCGGCGAATTCGGTGGCGAATGTGATGCCGGATTTGGCCTCACGCAGACTGGCGAGGACTTCCTGCGTATTGTTGCCAATGGATGAGACGATTCCCATCCCAGTGACGACTACCCGTCGCATCGTCGTTTCCCTTCACGAAATGTCGGCGATTGGCACACAGATTGGCCGCTCAGGAGCAATCTGCAAGGCCGGACGGCCTTGGCGTGCTGCGGTCCGAAAATGTCCCGCCTCAGGCGCCGCTCGCCTGCAAGGCGGCGTCCTGCTGGAACAGGCCGACCTTGAGGTCGCTGGCCTTGTAAATCACCTTGCCGTCGGCGGCCAACCAGCCGTCCGCGATACCCAGCACCAGCTTGGAGCGCATGACGCGCTTGAAGTCGACGCCGTAGACGACCTTCTTCACGGTCGGCAGAACCTGGTCGCTGAACTTGATCTCACCGGTGCCCAGCGCGCGGCCGCGGCCGGGAGAACCCAGCCAGCCGAGGAAAAAGCCGACCATCTGCCACAGAGCGTCGAGCCCGAGGCAACCCGGCATCACGGGGTCACCCTTGAAATGACACAGGAAAAACCAGAGGTCCGGCTTCACGTCGAGTTCCGCGCGCACCATGCCCTTGCCAAACTCGCCGCCCGTTTCCGAGATTTCGGTGATGCGGTCGAACATCAGCATCGGCGGCAGCGGCAACTGGGCGTTGCCGGGGCCGAACAGCTCGCCGCGGCCACAGGCCAGCAAGTCCTCATAACCAAAACTGCTCCGGCGCTCGGTCATCGTTGCAAAATCCCGCTCTGGCGGCCGCTCCCGGCCTCCTGGCGAGGCATAACGAGGAAAGCCGCAAATTCAATGGCGAATGGGTAACACACCGGGCCTAACGGGGCAAAGGCAGGCCTGGGGGCAAAGCCTCCCTAAGCCCTTAACCGGCGCGGCAAAATAGCGTTCTCCGGTAATTACCGGAGTTGCGTCCGCCCGCCCCCTTCGATATGTTGCAAATGAAACGGGTTTGTCCTCGCTTCCGAGGATCCCGACTGTTTCCCGCAGCGTGGCGCCAGGCCTTCGGATTGCTATATATCGGCCAAGCATCCCCCGCGCTTGCGAATGATTGTTAGAAGCGTAATCAGTGGAAGAGCTTGGCCAGTCAATGACCGAAACCCGAACCACGATGTTGCCGATTACCAGGGCCGATGCCGCGCGGCCGCACGACCGTTCGCCGCTTACGGGCTGCCCGTGGCACGACGTCAAGTCGATGCTGCGTGAAGTCGGCCTGCGCCCGACCCGCCAGCGCATGGCGCTGGGCTGGATTCTGTTCGGCAAGGGCGACCGCCACCTCACCGCCGAAGCGCTGTACGAGGAAGCGACCCGCGCCAAGGTGCCGGTGTCGCTCGCCACCGTGTACAACACGCTGCACCAGTTCACCGAAGTCGGCCTGCTGCGTCAGGTGCCGGTCGACGGCGCCAAGGCCTATTTCGACACCAATGCCTCGTCGCATCACCACTTCTTCGTCGAAGGTGAGGACGAGTTGCTCGACATCCCGGCGAGCGACGTCATCGTCGGCAAGACGCCGGACGCACCGGAAGGCTACGAGATCGCGCGCGTCGACGTCGTCGTGCGGTTGCGCCGCAAGGTCTAAGACCCATCGCTCACTGCGAATTGAGAACGGGCGCGCGCAAGCGGCGCCCGTTATCTTTTAAGGCGTAGTCGATGCCGGGTGCCGCGCCTTGCCAGAACCATCGAGCGCATTTGTCGTCGCGCGTTGCATCGTCAATGCCGATGTCGCGCAACAGATGATCCGGCAAATCGCGCAGATGCCGCCGCGTGCGATAGCGGCGGCGCCAGAGGCAAATCCGTGTCAGGATCGATGGTCGTGTCATGACGCCGATCCTGCACGCGCCACACGCCTCGAAGTTTCGGCCGAGGCCGAAGTATCTCGCGCGCTAAAACGCTACGATACCGGCCGACGAA
>JAEZEY010000471.1 GCA_023432845.1 Pseudomonadota bacterium | reverse complement strand
GCCGAGGACGACCTGCGCTCCAATATGGTGCGCGGCGGCTCGCCGAAGGCAACCGACCTGACCCCGCGCGAGCGCGAGATCGTCGATACGCTCAAGCCGGCGCTCAAGTCGCGCGGGCTGATCTTCGTTGGCATCGACGTGATCGGCGACTGGCTGACCGAGATCAACGTCACCTCGCCGACCGGCATCCGTGCCGTGAAGAATCTCGGCGGACCGGACGCTGCGGCGTTGACCTGGGACGTGATCGAGCGAAAGCGGACGACGAGAGCCTGAGCGTCAGGCCCGCTTTTTCTTCACCGCAAGGTTGGCCGCCTGCGGGAAGCCCGGCTGCCAGTTGCGCATCAGCCGCGTTGTCGCCTCGACATCCACCGGCCTGCCGAAATAGTAGCCCTGCCCGGTGTTGCAACCGAGCGCCTTGAGCCAGCCGGCCTGCGCCTGCGTCTCGATGCCTTCGGCAACCGTGTGCATATGCAGCTTGCGCGACAGATCGACCAGCAGTTCGACGACGAGTTGACTCGGATGGTCCGTGAGCATGCGATCGACGAAGGACTTGTCGATCTTGATCGTGTCGACCGGAAAGCGGATCAGATGCGTCAGTGATGCAAAGCCGGTGCCGAAATCATCCAGCGCGACGATGATGCCCTTGCGCCGCAGGCTCTCGATGACATGAACGACCTTGTCATCGGTGCCGTCCATGAACACGCCTTCGGTGACCTCGACCGCGATGCGATCGAGCGGTACGCCGAGCGGCTCGAACGCCGCCAGCAGGCGCTGCTCGACATCGCCGCGGTGGAAGTCGGCGGTGGACAGGTTGATGCCGACGTGCCGGACGTCGAAGCCCGCCTTCAGCCAGCTGCTCATGTCGCGCGCGATATGGCCGAGCATCTGGTCGGTCAGGCGGAAGGCAATGCTCGGGTCCGACAGCGCCGCCTGAAACTGACCAGCGGAAACGATGGCGCCATTGTCCATCCGGATGCGGGCCAGCGCCTCGAAGCCATAGATGGTACCGTCGCTCAGCGTCACGAGCGGCTGATAGAATGGTACAACACGCTCTTCGTTGAGCGCCTGACCGACAGTGCGGATCGTTGACATCCGCGTCGCGATCGACGTCCGCATGTCGCGTTTGAACAGCGCATAGCCACCGCGATTGATGCTCTTGGCGTGATAGATGGCGAAATCGGCATTCTGCCGCAGCAGATCGGGATCGGAGCCGTCGATCTCGTAAACTACGCCGCCCATGGTGATTTGCGGCGTGATGGTATAGCCGCCGCAATCGAACGGCGTCTTCATCGCCTCGACGATCCGGTCGGCGGCGGCCGCGAGCTCGGTGTGATTGCGGCAGTCGTCGATCAGCACGGCGAATTCATCGCCGCCGATCCGGCTCGCGCCGTTCGGCACGATTCCCGACAGTCGCGCGGCGACCTCCTGAATCAGGCTGTCGCCGACGACATGGCCCATGGTGTCGTTGGCGATCTTGAGATTGTCGATATCGACGACGAGAAGACCGAACGCCGGATCCATCGATACGATGCGGTCGAACATCATGTCGTCGAAGCTGCGCCGGTTCGGCAGTCCGGTGAGCTGGTCATAATAGGCGAGCGCATGATTGCGCTTCTGCGTCATCGCATGCTCGATGGCGATGGAGCACAGGTGAACGCAGGTGTTGACGATCGAGCGTTCGAAGACGGTCGGCCCGCGCTTTTCGCGAAAATAGAAGCCGAAGGCCGCGGCGACACGACCGTCGCTCGTCTTGATCGGGAATGACCAGCAGGCCTGTAGTCCCAGCGGCAGGACCAGATCCTTGTAGGGCGCCCACAATAGACTCGTTGAGATGTCGTCGACTTCGACCGGCTCGCCGAGGTAAGCCGCTGTTCCACAGGAGCCGACCTCGGGCCCGATTTCAAGGCCAGTGATGGCCTCACCATAACTGGACGGCAGGCTTGGCGAAGCTACCGATTTGAGTCGGCCGTCACCGGTGACGCCGACGATGGTGCAGGTGGCGCCCGGCGCCATTTCTTCGGCGCGCAGGCAAAGACGCTCGGCAATGGATTCGAAGCGCTCGCCCGTGACCATGGCTTCGAGAATTTCGGTCTGGAGCGCGTGAAGCGAAATGCTGTCGGGACTAGTCACGGTTTACTCGCTCACAAACTACGCTAACGAATAAACACGCCCGATATTAATTCTCCGAAAACACGGATGTTTGCCTAAGTTAAGATAACAAGCCTCTGCTTGCTCTTAACGCCGCGTTCACCTCGATGCGCCGGCACCGATCAAACGTGCATCGCGGCAAAACGCTACGTCGCCCCCACGGAATTACCGCACAAGGCATCGACCGCGACTGTCAGGCCGCTTCCTGCTCGAAACCGGCGATCGAAAAGACGACGCGCTGGCGACCGAGCTGGACGTGCTGCAGCTCCCAGATCAACTCCTCGACGTCGTGATTAGCGGCTTCAGCCTCGAGGCGCGCGCGCCGGGCCTCGAGAAGGTCGTTCTGCATCCTGGTGCGGTCGATCATGGCGCTCACTCCGGGTTGAGCCGTGACATGGAGGTATCTTAATCAAATCTTTTTGTTCTGCAAATGTTCTTGTCGCTGTCCACAAGTTCCGCTACACTTAAAAATTGTAGCGAGGGGCAACATGGTCCAACGGGTCGCAACGGTGGCGTTTGAGGGCATCGAGGCCCGCGCCGTGGACGTTCAGGTGCAGGTGGCGCCGGGGCTTCCCGCCTTCAACATCGTTGGTCTGCCTGACAAGGCTGTGTCCGAGGCCAAGGAGCGGGTTCGCGCGGCCCTGATCGCGTCAGGGCTCGCCCTGCCGGCGCGGCGCATCACCGTCAACCTCGCACCCGCCGATATGCCCAAAGAAGGCAGCCATTTCGACCTGCCGATTGCCCTCGGCCTGATGGCCGCGATTGGCGCCATCCCGCCGGATGCGCTGGCCGGCTTCACCGTACTTGGCGAACTCGGCCTCGACGGCTCGATTGCGGCGGTGGCCGGCGTGCTGCCGGCAGCGATCGGCGCCAATGCGCGTGGCAACGGCCTCATCTGTCCGCATGCCTGCGGCGCCGAGGCCGCCTGGGCGAGCCCGGAAATCGAGATCATCGCCGCGCAATCGCTGATCCAGCTCGCCAATCACTTCCGCGGCACGCAGGTGCTGACGCGGCCGACACCAAGGATCCGCGAAGTCGAGGGCGTGCCGCTCGATCTTGCCGACATCAAGGGGCAGGAAAGCGCCAAGCGCGCGCTCGAAGTAGCTGCCGCCGGTGGCCATAACCTGCTGATGGTCGGTCCACCCGGCGCCGGCAAGTCGATGCTGGCGGCGCGGTTGCCGTCGATCCTGCCGCCTCTGTCGCCGGCCGAGTTGCTGGAAGTGTCGATGATCGCGTCAGTGGCCGGCGAGATCGAAGGCGGCGCGCTCACCAATCGCCGGCCGTTCCGCGCGCCCCATCATTCGGCATCCATGCCGGCGCTGGTCGGCGGCGGCCTGCGGGCACGGCCCGGCGAAGTGTCGCTTGCCCATAACGGCGTGCTGTTTCTCGACGAGATGCCCGAGTTTTCCGCTCAGGTACTCGACTCGCTGCGCCAGCCGCTGGAGACCGGCGAAGTCGCGATCGCCCGGGCCAATCATCGCGTCACCTACCCGGCGCGCTTCATGCTGGTCGGCGCGATGAATCCGTGCCGCTGCGGCCGCGCCAACGATCCCGGCTTTGCCTGCAACCGCGCGCCCAATGTGCGCTGCACCGCCGACTATCAGGGACGGCTGTCTGGCCCGCTGATAGACCGTGTCGACCTGCACATCGAAGTGCCGGCGGTGACCGCCGCCGATCTCATTCTGCCGCCGCCATCCGAAGGCAGCCGCGACGTCGCCGCCCGGGTCGCCCGGGCCCGCGACATACAGGCGGAGCGTTACGCAGCGCATGGGGCGCCGCATATCCGCTGCAATGCGCAGGCGAACGGCCCGCTGCTCGAGGAAGTCGCGCGCACCGACGCCGGCGGCACCAAGCTGCTGCGCGAAGCTGCCGACCGCATGCAGCTGTCGGCGCGTGGCTATCATCGCGTCCTGCGCGTCGCGCGGACGCTGGCCGACCTCGACGGTGCGACGAGCGTCGGCCGCGTGCATCTGGCCGAGGCGCTGTCGTACCGCGCACGGGCCGACGATCTGCGGCGCGCTGCATAGTGACCCGCCGGGCCACGATTCGCGTTAACGCGAACTTCACCACATCTTGATGCCGGCACGGAACTCGGAACCGCGCCCATCAAAAGGCAAGGATTGAGGGGCGAAATAGCCCCGCATGGCGCAAGACAAAACCCGCAAGGCCGCGACGCCGCACTCACGCAATACGGCGGCGCTCATCCTATTCGGCCGCTCGGCCGTCATCACCCTGTCGGTCATTTCCGGCGGGATCGGCTTTCTTGCCGGCATCCGCCTGTCGAGCCTGGACTACGACCCGCACAGCTATGCCATCGGCACCGGCGCGCTGTTCGCAGCCGCCTGCGCGATCATTGCCTTCCTGCTGTATCGCCGCCGCGTCGCTACGGGCCGCCGGCGCGATCTCGAACTACGCATCGAAGAACTGTCAGACCAACTGTGGGAGGCGCGCGAGGCCGAAGTTCGCGCCCGCGGCCTGCTCGAAGCGCAGGGCGACCTGATCGTGCGACGCGATGCGCGAGGGGTCGTCACCTATGCAAACGATGCCTGGTGCCGGTTCGCCGGCCAAGATCATTCAGACGTAATCGGCCGGGCACCGGCGCTCGCTATCATAGAGCAGACCGAGATCGCCGTACTGGCCGATGGGACGCGCGCTCAGGACCAGAAGATCGACACGCCGCTCGGCCCGCGCTGGGTTGCCTGGCGCGACGTCACCGTGCGTACCGAAGCCGGTACCGAGACGCAGAGCGTCGGCCGCGATGTCACCGACCGCGTTGAAGCCCGTGCGCTCGCCGAAGCCGCGAGCCATGCCAAGTCGCGCTTCCTCGCCACCGTCAGCCACGAGATCCGCACGCCGCTCAACGGCCTCATCGGTATGACCGATCTGTTGCTCGACACGACGCTGACGCCCGAGCAACTCAACTATGCCAAGGCCGCGAAAGCTTCCGGCGAAACGCTGCTGGCCCTGATCGAGGAAGTGCTCGACTTCTCCAAGATCGAAGCCGGTAAACTCGAACTTTCCCGCGCGCCTTTCGCGCTGCTGCCGTTAGTCGAGGAGACCATCGAACTGCTGGCGCCCCGTGCGCACAGCAAGGGCATCGCCAGCAGTTCGTTCGTCGATGAGCGCCTGCCGGCAACCGTCGCGGGCGACGCTGCCCGCCTGCGTCAGGTGTTGCTCAACCTCGCCGGCAAAGCCGTAAAGTTCACCGAGACCGGCGGCGCTACCGTCATCGTGGAGCCCGGCACCGGCGAGCACGCCG
>JAEZEY010000461.1 GCA_023432845.1 Pseudomonadota bacterium | reverse complement strand
TGTTCGCCCGCGCGGTGGCGGAGCATGAGGAGCTCATGCTCGAATCCGGGGCCACGCAGTATTTGCGTCGGACCGGCTGGATGAAGCTCTATCGCAGCGATGCCGCCTTCGCCGGTTTGACGAAGGACCTGGCGCTCGCCCGCGAGTTCGGCGTGCCGGTCGAAACGATGGACGCCGATGGCGCGCGCAAACTCGAACCGTCGCTCAAGCCGGTGTTCAGGCACGCAGTGTACTGGCCGGCCTCGCCGACGCTGAGCGATCCGCTCGCGGTGACCAAAGCCTATGCCGCGCGGTTTACCGCGCTGGGCGGCTTTTCCTTGAAGGGCGATGCGCTCAGCCTGCATCGCTCCGGCAGCAACTGGCGGGTCGAGACCGACGAAGGCCCGGTCGACGCGCCGGAAGTAATCGTCGCCCTCGGGCCGTGGGCGCCGGATCTGCTGAAGAATTTCAACATCCGGCTGCCGATGGGCTTCAAGCGCGGCTATCACCGCCACTACAAGACGGAGGACAGCGCGCCCTTGTCGCGCCCGGTGGTCGACGTCCAGTACGGTTGTCTCATTACGCCGATGCGGCAGGGCATTCGCGTCACCACCGGCGCGGAATTCGCCGCGCGCGACGCGGCGCCGACGCCGGTGCAGTTCGATCGCTTCATGCCGAAGCTGAGAGAACTCTACAAGATCGGCTCGCGCGCCGACGACCAGACTTGGCTCGGCGCCCGGCCAACCTTCCCGGATTCCCGCCCGGTCATTGGCCGCGCGCCCGGGCAGAAGGGCATGTGGCTCGCGATCGGCCACGCGCATTGGGGGTTAACGCTGGGGCCGGTCACCGGGCGGTTGCTGGCCGAGATGATGAGGGGCGAGACGCCGTTCCTCGATCCGAAGGGTTTCGCCGCGGAGCGATTTCTTTAAGCCGCCGACGTTTTCTCGCGGCAGGTATAACGATCGCGAATGTGCTGGTTGAAGTATGTGCCCTTCGACCGCGCGACACGGAAGGCCTCGGCGACCGACGGCGGCACCAGGTAATACTCATACACGCGGCCGCTGACGAAGGTCACCGTCAGCCGGCTGTGCTCGTTCTCGTAGACAATGGATTTGACGACACTGGATGGCATGACAGCCAAACGCCGGCGCCGCCGAATTGGTTTCAGCGTCAGCCGAAGCGATCGCGCCAGGCCGGTATCGCGTCCTTGAAGGGCAGGGCTTCGGCCTCGTAAACGCCGCGCGCGGCGGCGCGGGCCATCACATTGGCCGCGACCATGCCGAGTTCGGCGAGACCGTAATAGGGATCGTCCAGTTCCTTGTCGCCGGTCGCGACGGAGAACACAACGTCGCCGTCGAGCGGCGAATGTACCGGATAGATGGCGCGCGCCAATCCATCCTGCGCCATGACGGCGAGGCGATTGCACTGCGGCTTGCTCAGCTTAGCGTCGGTCGCGATCATCGCGATCGTGGTGTTCTGGTTCGGCCCGCTTTTTTGCGGGCCGCCTTTGGCGCGGATGGCCAGATCGCTTTTCGAGAAGTGTCGCGGCATGCCCCGGCCGCCGAATTCAGCATCCTGCTCGAACGGTGCGGCCCAGAAATGCGGGCCGTCGCCGATCACCGCGGTGCCGACAGCATTGATGACAACGATGGCGCCGACGGTGATGCCGCCGGGGGTCTTCGCCGAGGCTGAGCCGACGCCGCCCTTGAAATTGGCGGTGGTGGCCCCGAGGCCCGCGCCGACGCTGCCGAGCGCGAAATTCACCGATGCGGTCCGCGTCGCCTCATAGCCGAATTCGCGATAGGGCGGATACCGGTCCCAGTCCTTGTCGCCGCCGTTGAGCAGATCGAAGATGATCGCGCCGGGCACGATCGGCACGATGGTGTCGCCGATGCGGAAACCGCGGCCTTTCTCACGTAGAAAGGCCTGTGTGCCGGATGGTGCGTCGAGGCCAAAGGCCGAGCCGCCCGACAGCACGATGGCGTCGGCGTGTTCGAGCGTCTGCGCCGGATCGAGCAGGGCGGTTTCCCGCGTGCCGGGGCCGCCGCCGCGCACATCGACCGCCGCGGTAACGGGGCGGTCGAACAGGATGACGGTGCTACCGGATGCCAGTTTCTTGTCGTGGGCGTGACCGACGCGCAGGCCGGCGACATCGGTAATGAGATTGCGCATGACCGGAGCCCTTTTCTCGATTCCGATCACCCGCATATCACAACTCCGCAAGAACGGTCACGACACCCTTGCCATCGCCATATTGTCGGGCGCATATCGCGATCCATGTCCGCCGACGTTTCCTACCTCGCCGCGCTGATTGCCGGCCTCGTCTCCTTCCTGTCGCCCTGCGTGCTGCCGCTGGTGCCGCCCTATCTGGTTTATCTGGCCGGCACCTCGCTCGAGCGGTTCGCCGAAAAAGAGCCGGAGCCGCAGGTGAAGCGCGAGACCGTGTTCGCGGCGCTCCTGTTCGTGGCCGGCTTTTCCACCGTCTTCATCGCGCTCGGTGCCGGTGCCAGCGCGATCGGCGGGCTCTTGCGTGCCTATTCGTTCGTGCTCGGCAAGATCGCGGGGCTCGCCATCGTGGCGATGGGATTCCATTTCCTCGGGCTGACGCCGATCTCCTGGCTCCTGCGCGAGAAGCGGATGAAGATGGCGAAGCCGGTCGGGCTGTGGG
>JAEZEY010000439.1 GCA_023432845.1 Pseudomonadota bacterium | reverse complement strand
CCCGCGCGGCCGGCGCCGCTCCAAAAACCACCCGCCCCGGGGGCATCCGGGGCGCTTCTTGCATTCTGGAGGTCAGGCGTTGCCGTTAGGCGGCGACCTTGTTCTCGACCACCTGGGGCTGAGCGGTGCCGATCGGGATCTGGCGCGGCTTCTTGGCCTCGGGGATTTCGCGCACGAGGTCGACGTGCAGCAAGCCGTTCTCGAGAGCGGCGTTCTTCACCGTCACATAATCGGCCAGCTGGAATACGCGCTCGAAGGCGCGCGCTGCGATGCCCTGATAGAGCACCTCGCCGTTCTGTGCGGTTTGCGCCTGCTTGGCGCCCTTGATGGTCAGGGTGTTCTCTTTCGCTTCGATCGAAAGCTCGTTCTCGCCGAAGCCCGCCACCGCGACGGTGATGCGGTAGGCGTTCTCGCCGGTGCGCTCGATGTTGTAGGGCGGATAGCCCGGCGCGGCTTCAAAGCCGTCGAGCATCGAGAACAGCCGGTCAAAGCCGACGGTGGAACGGTAAAGGGGAGAGAGATCGAAAGTACGCATATCAAAGTCCTCCTGTGAGCGACTTGCGGTTTGGTCTTCGGGCGGTCCGCCGATCGGCCGGACCAATGACCCGCGCGCAGCCAAGAAGTGGCCTGCGCTTTTCTGATATGGGGGAGTTTTGCAGCCCTTCAAGGGGGCGGCTTTGACCAATTAAGCTATTGAAATATATTGATTTTAAAGCCAACCTCCAGGCGTGGATCGGTTTTAGATCCGGCTCACACTTTGCCCGTCCATGGCCTATAAGGCCTTGGATCTCGCCGCGCGCAGTTTGATTCTTCATGAAATTCGTTTCCATCCCGGCCAATCCGGTGCCCGAGAACGGTCTTGCCGGCGTCGTCAAGACGCCGGACGGGGTGTCGCTGCGCTACGGCCGCTGGGAGCCGCCGCCGGGGCGCAAGGGCACGGTGGTCATCCTCCAGGGCCGCGCCGAGTTCATCGAGAAGTATTTCGAGACGGTGCGCGACCTGCGCGCGCGAGGCTTTGCGGTCGCGACCTTCGACTGGCGCGGGCAGGGCCTGTCCGACCGCGCGCTCGATGACCGGCGCAAGGGTTATGTCCGCAATTTTGCGCAATACGCCATGGACCTCGACACAATCATGGAACAGGTGGTGTTGCCGGACTGTCCGCCGCCGTTTTTCGTCCTCGGCCATTCGATGGGTGGGGCCGTGGCAATCCGCGCCTGTCATGACGGAAGACGGTGGTTCGAGCGCGTCGTTCTGTCTGCGCCGATGCTCGCTCTTCCGCCGACCCGGTTTTCCGGCATGGCGGGGCCGATGGCGCGGGTGATGCGCTGGCTGGGTAGAGGTGGTGCCTACATCCCGGGCGGCGATAAGCAGCCCTCCGGCCCTGAAGATTTCGTCGGCAATGTTCTGACGTCCGATCCGGTGCGCTTCGCGCGCAACCTCGCGATCCTCGCAGAGGAGCCTGATCTCGCGCTCGGACCGCCAACCATCGCCTGGGCTGACGCGGCGTTGCGGCAGATGCGGGATTTCAGCAACCCATCATACGCCGCGCATATCCGTCAGCCGATGCTGCTTGTCGCCGCTGGTTACGACCAGGTGGTGTGGACGCCGGCGATCGAGGATTTCGGCATGTACCTGCTGGCAGGTCGTCATCTCATACTGCCCGGCGCGCGCCACGAGATTCTGCAGGAGCAGGATCAATTCCGCGCACAGTTCTGGGCCGCCTTCGATGCTTTCGTTCCCGGCACGCCGCGCTATTGAGCGTCACGCACGGTTCAACACTTCCAGCGCAGCCTCATGCACGCGCTTGTCGCCGGCGACGACGACGCGGCCGCCGCTTTGCGCCGGAGCCCCTTCCCATGTGGTGATGATGCCACCGGCTCCATGGATGATCGGGATCAGGGCGACGATGTCGTAAGGCTTTAGTTCGGTCTCGATGACGAGATCGATCTGCCCAGCCGCCAGCATGCAATAGGCATAGCAATCGCCGCCGTAGCGCGACAACTTCACCTTGTCTTCGACCTTGCGGAACTGTGCGCGGTCCGCCTCTTTCATCAACAAGGGGCTGGTGGTGAACATGAGGGCGTCATCGAGTCCGGTGCAGGACCGCACATTCAAGCTGCGGTTACCGCCCGGGCCACGATACAGCGCCGCGCCGTTGTCGCCGGAGAAACGCTCGTGGGTGAAGGGTTGGTGCATCATGCCGTAGACCGGTTCGCCAAAGCGCATCAGGCCGATCAGCGTGCCCCAGGCCAGCATGCCCGAGATGAACGATTTCGTGCCGTCGATCGGGTCGAGTACCCAGACATACTCGGCGTCGTTGTCTTCGGCGCCGTATTCTTCGCCGAGGATCCCGTGCTCGGGGAAGGCTTTGCGGATCAGGTCGCGCATGGCTTCTTCCGCGGCGCGGTCGGCAGCGGTGACAGGATCGAAGCCGCCGGCCTTCTTGTTCTCGACCGTCAGCGCCGACCGAAAGAACGGCATGATCGTGTCGCCGGACGCGGCCGCCAGTTTGTCCACGAAGCCGGTGAAGTCGATGGCCGTCATGATTGTTCTTTTATCCCCTCGAAGACGTTTCGTTTGGCCGGACGGGCGCTCCTCAAGTCGCTCAAACCCGGCTTCTATCGCCATAGCGGCGCTTTTTCGTGGAATGTCTCCCGGGCCGTGAAGCGCGACATTTTGTTGCGATGCAATAAGAATAGTCGCAACATTTGCGCATAGCCCAAAAGAATATATTACGATTTCGGCGTCCCGTTATGCGTCTGATGCATGGGAAAACGCCTATCGACCCTTGCATTTTGTGCGTTGCGGCGTATTTTATTGCAATGCGGTAGCGATACCGTTGCCCTCCTTGGGCGTTTCCTCCCTAGACTTGGGCCGCTTGCATTGCGAG
>JAEZEY010000426.1 GCA_023432845.1 Pseudomonadota bacterium | reverse complement strand
GGGCAGGCGGCCGAAGACCTGCACTTCAAGGGTGACGTTGAGCTTCAGCGCCTCGGCTGCCAGCGTGCGGATGGCGGTGGCGGGCAACTCCACCGGCAGGCAGACATTGCGGGCGCCGCCGCGCGCCATAACGGCGAGCGTGCGCTCGTTATAGACATTGACGAATGGCCCGACGTGATGAGGTCTGCCCTGCAGGTAGGCGAAGGCCGAGGCATCGTTGGCCTCGACCATCTCGGCGCCGCTGAAACTTTCCACGAGCTTGCGGTCGAGCTTCGACATCACTTCGGTCAGGGTCGAGAACACGACCGCCTTGCCGGCGGCAGCAAGCCGCGTGGCGACGGCCTCGAGATGCGGGGTGAACAAGGGCGCGCGCTTCGAGCAGATGATCTCGCCGAGATAGACGGTCTCGACCGGCGCTTCGTCGGCGATGCGGAAATAGAAGTCGCGCCAGGCTTCCGGCGCCCAGTTGAATAGCACCGGGCCCAGGGTGACGTCGCCTGCCGGCGCGGTTTGCGCTATCGCCATCGTTTGCTCCGGAATGTGCCTTCGGTTTCGCGGCGGCCTTCGGTGAGCGCGAGAAGGCCGGCCAGCGCGACCTCACGGCCGGCCATCAGATCGTCGACGACCTTGCGGAAGGCGGAGACCACGTCCTTGACGTAGGCGCGGCTGCGCTGGCGTCCCTCGATCTTGAGGGCGGTGACGCCGGCGCGCATGAGGTCCGGCAGCAGGGCCGTCAGATTGAGGCTGACCGGCTCCTCGAAGGCGTAATATGCGTCCTTCTTGGCGCTGCAGAGATAGCGGCCCTTGCAGATCGTCGGATAGCCGGCGCTCTCGCCGCGGATGAAGCGGTCGATCACCACCGGGCCGAGCCGCGTCGTCAGCGTATGGCGGGCGTCCTGCTCGTAGTGCACGCTGGCGGCCGGCGAGCAAACGCCGTCCATGTTGGTGGAAATGCCGGTGACATAGTTCGTGAGGCTGCAGCGGCCCTCGGCCATCATGCCGATATTGCCGAAAATGAAGGCCTCGATTTCGCACGGGATCTGCCGGTGCAGGGCGGCGATTTCCGCGACCGTCAGCATGCGCGGCAGCACCACGCGCTTGACGCCGAACTGCTGGCAGTAAAAACGGATCGCTTCGGGTGAGGAGGCGCCGGCCTGCACCGACAGATGCAGGCGCAGCTTCGGATGCGTTTGCGCCGCATAGTCGGCGACGCCGATATCGGCGACGATCACCGCATCGACGCCGAGCCGCGCTGCCAGATCGATGGCCTCGCGCCACAGATCGAAGCGGCCGGCCGGCGGGAACGTGTTGACCGCCAGCAGCACCTTGGCGCCGCGCGCATGGGCATAGGCCAGCGACTGTTCGAGTTCGGCCGGGGTGAAGTTCAATCCCGGAAAGTTGCGCGCATTGGTCTCGTTCTGCAGGCCGCAATAGACGGCGTCGGCGCCGGCATCGACCGCGGTGCGCAGGCCCGCCGGCGTTCCGGCCGGGCAGACCAACTCCGGCCGCTGGTAGCCGCTCGTTTCCATCATGAACCTGTCCCTCGTGAAGCGCGCAAGCCGGACAGCACGAAGGATGCCGGTCCGGCGAATGGACCGAAGCTGCCAATGGCGGCGGCGAGCGCGCTGCCTTCGAAGTCGTCGAGCGCATTGCGCAGCGCCACGACCGCCTCGGTATCGCCGGTAATGCTGAGGTCGCGCGAGAAGAACATGGCGTCGCCGTCCAGCGTGCCGTCGATCATGTCGAGCAGGTTGAAGAAGGTGCCGGCAATGGCGGCATCATGCGCCGGCCGCTCGTGGCGGCGGTGCGCGGTGAGCCGCGGCGCCTCGCGCTCGGGCGTGAGCACAAGCACGAAAGGCAGGTCGACAGGATCGATCAGAAACCTCTTGCCGGCATGGGACCCAAGCCGTTCGAACAGGCCGGCGCGCGACGACGCCACATGCGTTGCTATTCGATTGAGAATAGGTTGCAAAAGCGCCAGTGGCAGCGGGGTGAGCAGCAGGGCAGGGGCTTGCCGAAGAAGAGACTTGAGCGGCGATGCGGAATCCGGCGACGCTGACATGCGCAAGACGCTAGTCGCAGACGTCAACACTACTTTGATGGAGGTCAATGCGGCGCGTCGATTGATGCGCATCGGCGCCGACGCAATGCATTTTCGACGCGATGGCGACGCGCCGCGCGTTTCCGCGCGGCGATACCGTACCGTCTCGCCCTCTACGCCTTGCCGTAGCCGCCCGCCGTCGGCGTCTGGATGATGATCGCCTCATCGGCGTCGATCTCGGTGGCGTCGCAGCCTTCCAGCTTCACCATCGTGCCGTCCTTGCGGCGCACCCAGTTCTCGCCGACCTGGCCCGCTTCGCCGCCTTCGAGGCCGAAGGGCGGTACGCGGCGATGGCCGGAGAGAACGGTGCAATCCATCTTCTCGAGGAAGCGGATGGTGCGGCGGATGCCATCGCCGGCGTGCCACTTGCCTTTGCCACCCGAGCCCTTGCGGATGTGAAAATCCTCGAGCAGTACCGGATAGCGGAATTCGAGAATCTCCGGATCGGTGAGGCGGGTGTTGGTCATGTGCGTATGCACGGCGTCGGTGCCGTTGAAGCCGGGACCGGCGGGCGAGCCCGAGCAGATCGTCTCGTAATACTGATACTTGTCGTTGCCGAAATTCAGGTTGTTCATGGTGCCTTGCGCGCAGGCCAGCGCCTTGAGCGCGCCGAACAGGCAGTTGGTCACCGCCTGCGACACCTCGACATTGCCGGCCACCACAGCTGCCGGATATTCCGGCGTCAGCATCGATTTTTCCGGCACGATGATGTTCACGGGCCGCAGGCATCCGGCATTCATCGGAATGTCGTCGGCCACCATCATGCGGAATACGTAGAGCACGGCGGCGCGCGTGACAGGTTCGGGCGCGTTGAAGTTCGACGGCTGTTGCGGCGAGGTGCCGGTGAAATCGACGGTCGCTTCGCGCTTCTTCTTGTCGACCGAGATCTTCACCTTGATGACCGTGCCCTGGTCCATCGGATACTCGAACTCGGAGTCGTGGATGCGGTCGATGACGCGGCGCACGCTTTCGGCCGCGTTGTCCTGCACGTGCTTCATGTAGGCCTTGACCACAGGCAGGGTGAACTGATCGACCATCTTGCGCAGTTCGGCGACGCCGCGCTCATTGGCGGCGATCTGCGCCTTGAGGTCGTTGACGTTCTGGATCGGGTTGCGCGCCGGATATTTGGCGCCGGTCAGCAACGCCATCAGTTCCTTCTCGCGGAAGCGGCCGCGATCGACCAGCTTGAAGTTGTCGATATAGACGCCCTCCTGCTCGATGGTCGTGGCGTTCGGCGACATCGAGCCGGGCGAGATGCCGCCGACATCGGCGTGGTGGCCACGCGAAGCCACCCAGAACAGGATGCTCTTCTTCCTGTCGTCGAACACCGGCGTGCACACGGTGATGTCCGGCAAATGCGTGCCGCCGTTATAGGGCGCGTTGATGGCGTAGACGTCGCCGGGCGCGATCCTGCCCTTGTTGTCGCGGATAATGGTTTCGACCGAGCGGTCCATCGAGCCGAGATGCACCGGCATATGCGGCGCATTGGCGACCAAAGTGCCGTCAGACGCGAACAGCGCGCAGGAGAAGTCGAGTCGCTCCTTGATGTTCACCGAATAGGCGGTGTTCTGCAGCGACACGCCCATCTGCTCGGCGATCGACATGAACAGGTTGTTGAACACTTCCAGCATTACCGGGTCGGCATGGGTGCCGATGGCATGGACACGCTTCAGCTTCTGCTTGCGCGACAGAACGAGATGGTTCTTCGGCGTCAGCTCGGCTTCCCAGCCGGGCTCGACCACGATGGTCTGGTGTGGCTCGATGATGATGGCCGCGCCTTTCACCTTGGCGCCGATCTTCAACTGATCGCGGGTATAGACATTGGCCTTGTGCCAGGCGCCATTCGAATAGAAGCGCGTCGCCTTCGCCGGCTTTGGCAGCTTGGCGGCGGTGCGCCGCGCTGCCTTCTCGGCGAACTTGGCGCCGCCGCCGATGGCTTCGACCGAGATCGCCTCGATGACAAGCTCCTTGGTGCGGTCGATAAAGCCGAAGCGGGCCTTGTGCGCCTTCTCGAAGGCGCGCTGCATCGCGGGCAGGGGGCCGGCCTCGACGATCAGCGCCGTATCGGTGCCGGCGTAGCGGATATGCGCGCGCTGGATCACCTTGATCTTCGCCGCCGGCACGCCCTGGCCGACCACCTCGTCCTTCACCGTCTTGCCGAGGGTGACGCCTGTCTTCTTCAGCACCGCGAGCGCCTTGGCACCCCACGGCAGTTCGATGGCCTGTTCGCGCGTGGCGCGGATATCGGCCAGCCCCATGCCATAGGCCGACAGCAGCGACGAGAACGGGTGGATCAGCACCCTGGTCATGCCGAGCGCGTCGGCCACCAGACAGGCGTGCTGGCCGCCGGCACCGCCGAAACAATTGAGCGCATAGCGCGTCACGTCGTAGCCGCGCTGCACCGAAATCTTCTTGATGGCATTGGCCATGTTCTCGACGGCGATCTTGATGAACCCGTCAGCGATCTCTTCCGGCGATTTGTCGCCGACCTTTTTCGCCATGTCGGCGAAAGACTTCTTCACCGCTTCGGCGTCGAGCGGCTGGTCCTGATGCGGGCCGAAGATCTTCGGGAAGAAGTCCGGCAGCAGCTTGCCGGTCATGACATTGGCGTCGGTGACGGCGAGGGGCCCGCCACGGCGATAGCAGGCCGGGCCCGGATTGGCGCCGGCCGAGTCCGGGC
>JAEZEY010000399.1 GCA_023432845.1 Pseudomonadota bacterium | reverse complement strand
GATGATCGTCGGTCCGCTGACGGTGTTCATCGCCGGCAGCGCGACGCCGGAGATGGAGGTCAGGAGTCTCTCGGTGCTGTCCTTCGGGCTGACCGCGGCGCTGCTGCTTGTCTTCTCGGACATGCTCAACGTCACCATTCCGGTGTTTCCCAAGTTCATCCAGGATCCGCTCACGCTTTCGCTCGGCATCGACACGCTGGTCCGTCTCGCCTACGGGGCCTACTTCGTGCTCACAGCGGCGCTCTACATTTACTTCTTCGGCCTGCCGGAGATGCCGCGTGACTGAGTTGTTTCAGCATCTCTATCTCGGCTTTTCGACGATCCTGTCGGTGCAGAATGTCCTTCTCTGCTTCGTCGGCTGTCTGCTCGGCACCCTGATCGGCGTGTTGCCGGGCATCGGCCCGCTGGCGACCATCGCGATCCTGATGCCGCTGACCTATAACGCCGAGCCGGTCGGCTCGCTGATCATGCTCGCCGGCATCTATTACGGCTCGCAATACGGCGGCTCGACGACGGCCATTCTGGTCAACATGCCGGGCGAAACCTCTTCGCTGGTGACGACCTTTGACGGCCATGCGATGGCGAAACAGGGCCGGGCCGGCAAGGCGCTGGGCATCGCTGCCATCGGCTCGTTTGTCGCCGGCACCTTCGCCACCTTCGTCATCGCCGCCATTGCCATCCCGCTGTCGAAGCTGGCGCTCAGCTTCACCGCCGGCAACTATTTCGCGCTGATGGTGCTGGGCCTTGCCCTCGCCATCGTGCTGGCCGGCGGGTCGGTCATCAAGGCGGTTTGCACGCTGATCATCGGCGTCGTCATGGCACTGATCGGCGCCGACCAGATCACCGCCGAGCCGCGGCTGACCTTCGGCACTGAGATTCTCTACGACGGCTTCAACGTCGCCATTGTGTCGATGGGATTGTTCGGCATTGCCGAGATCCTGCGCAATCTTGAGACGCCGGAAATGAAGCCGTTCGTCGGCAAGGTGACGGGCAGCTTGCTGCCGGACCGCAAGGACATTAAGCAGTCCGCCGGTTCCATCGCGCGCGGTTCGGTGCTCGGCTCCATCATCGGCATCATTCCGGGCAACGGCGCGACCCTGTCGTCCTTCGTGTCCTATGCGCTGGAGAAAGCGCTCTCCAAGCGGCCGGAGCGTTTCGGCAAGGGCGCCATCGAAGGCGTCGCGGGCCCGGAGTCCGCCAACAATGCCGCGGCGCAGACGACTTTCATTCCACTGCTGACGCTCGGCCTGCCGTCGACGGCGGTGATGGCGCTGGTCGGCGGCGCCATGACGCTGCACGGCGTCGTGCCGGGCCCGCAGGTCATCAGCAAGCATCCCGACCTGTTCTGGGGCGTGGTGACGTCGATGTGGATCGGCAACCTGATGCTGGTCGTCATCAACCTGCCGCTGATCGGCATCTGGGTGAAATTCCTCAAGGTGCCGTATCACCTCCTGTTCCCGATGATCGTGCTGATTTGCTGCCTCGGTATCTACTCGGTCAATTCGCGGCCTTCGGACGTGCTGGAGGTCGCCGCCTTCGGCGCCTTCGGCTACCTGTTCTTCAAGTTGCGGTTCGAACTGGCGCCGCTGCTGCTGGGTCTCGTGCTCGGCGCCATGCTGGAAGACAATCTGCGGCGCGGTCTTATTCTCAGCAACGGCAATGTCTGGACCTTCCTGAGCGAGCCGCTGACGCTCGTCCTGCTGCTCGCGGCTTTGCTCGCGCTGGGCGCGGCACTGGTGCCGTCGCTCAGCAAGGGCCGCGAGATCCTCGTCGACGAAGACTAGATACGTACGACGTTCAACCTGGAGAAATAATTTGTCCCTGTTCGGTACTTTGCGCACGCCGCGCAATCTGGTTTTCGGCACCGGTCAGCGCCAGGCGCTGGCCGGCTACGCCAAGGCTCTGGGCAGCCGCGCGCTAGTCGTGACCGACCAGCGCCTGAGCTCCGATGCCGACTTTCTCCAGATGGCCGGTTCGCTGAAGCAGGCCGGTCTGCAGATTCGTGTCTTTGACGGCACGATCGCAAAGCTGCCGGTCGAATGCATCGCCCGCGCCGTCGAAGCCGGCAAGGTGCTCGGTGCCGATCTCGTCATCGGCGTCGGCGGCGGCAGCTGCATCGACGCGGCGAAAGTGACGGCGGTGCTGCTGGCGCACGGCGGCAGGATTTCCGACTACTACGGCGAGTTCAAGGTGCCGGGGCCCGTGCTGCCGCTGATCTCGCTGCCGACGACATCTGGCACTGGTTCGGAAGTCACCCCGGTCGCGGTCGTCACCGACCCCGATCGCGCGGTGAAAGTCGGTATCGCTTCGCCCCACATCATCAGCCACACCGCCATCTGCGATCCCGAACTGACCTATACGTGCCCGCCGGGCCTGACCGCCGTGTCGGGCGCCGATGCGCTCACCCACGCCATCGAAGCCTTCACCACCATGCGCCGTGAGCCGACCGGTTCGGTCGTTCACGAGCACGTCTTCCTCGGCAAGAACGTACTCAGCGACAACTACGCGCTGACGGCGATCGCCCATATCGCCGCGAGCCTCAAGCGTGCTGTCGACAACGGCGCCGACAAGGAGGCGCGCGAGCGCCTGATGCTCGGCGCCACCGTGGCCGGGCTTGCCTTCGGCACCGCCGGCACCGCCGCTGCCCATGCCGTGCAATATCCGATCGGCGCCATGACACATACGCCGCACGGCGCCGGTGTCGCCGTGATGATGCCTTACGTGATGGAATTCAATCGCCGCCATTGCGAGCCGGAGCTGGCCGAGATCGGCAAGGCGATGGGTCTCGATCTGGGTGCGCGCACGGTGGGGGAGGCGGCCGGCGCCACCATCGACGCGGTCGAAAGCCTGTTCGCCTCGATCGGTATTCCGAAGACCATCGCCGATCTCGGCGTCGTCGAGTCGCAATTACCGATGGTCGCGGAGCAGGCGATGGGCAGCGCGCGCCTCATCAAGAACAATCCGCGCCCGATTGAACTCGCTACCATGGCGACCTTGGTCGAAGCGGCGTTCTCGGGCGACCGGCCCAGCCTCCGTGCGAGCGCCTAGTGGCGCGCGGCGGCGGCCCTCGCTGCGCTGAAAAGGGCGGGCCGCATCGCGGTTTCTAAATACCCCTTGAAAATCAGCAGTTTGACCGGTTCCGGCGCGGCATGGTAGGCACCCGCCGGTTTCCAGGTTCCCGCCATCTTTCCGAACGCTTCCGCAAGCACGCCAAGGTCCATGACACGTCACCGTCGCTGGCTGTTACTGGCCCTGACCGCGCTCGCGGTCGCGGCGACTGTTCTCGCCATGGTCTGGCTGTTCTGGGGTGTCACCGATGTGCCGTCGCTTCAGGCGCGCGTGACCGGTCTTGGTCACTGGGCGCCGGCCGGCTTCATCCTGCTCTACGCCATCAGCACCGTCGCGGGATTGCCCGGCGGCATCCTCGATGTCGTCGGCGGCGCGGTGTTCGGCCCGGTCTATGGCAGTCTGATCAATCTCGCCGGCGGCACGTTGGGCGCAGCCGGGGCCTTTCTGCTGGCGCGCTATGTCGCGGCCGACTGGGTTCGCCGCCGCGCCGGACCGCGTGTGCAGAAGGTGATGACCAGCGTCGAGGAAGACGGCTGGCGCTTCGTCGCCTTCGTGCGCCTGGTGCCGGTGATACCCTACACCATCGTCAACTATATGCTTGGGCTGACGCGCATTCCGTTCTGGCACTATGTTGTGGCGACCATCGTATTCATGGCGCCATCGACGGTGGCCTACACCTATATCGGCTATGCCGGCACCCAGGCGCTGGCCGGCGATACCGATAATATCCGCTACGCGCTGCTGATGCTGGCGGTGATTGCGCTCGTTATTTTCGCGCCGCAATTCTACAAGCGCTGGCGGAATGCCAAGGCCGAGCAGGAATCGCCGCCGGTCTAGCGCTCACCAGAACTGTTTCGATGCGATGCGCGCGCCTTCCGCCATGGCGGCGAGCTTGGCGAATACGACTTGCGGATCGACCGCCGCCTGGCCGACCCAGGTGCCGTAGCCGCAATCCGATCCGGCGATGACGTTCTCGCGACCGACCAGCTTGGCGTAGCGGCCGATTCGCTGCGCGATCAGCTCGGGGTGCTCGATGAAGTTCGATTTTGACTCGAGCACGCCGGGGATCAGCACCTTGCCGTCCGGCAGCTTCACCTTTTCGAACACCGCCCATTCATGAGCGTGACGCGGATTGGCGGCCTCGAGCGAGATGGCGACCGGCTTGGCCTTGAACACGATGTCGATGACGTCGGCCAGCGGCACGTCGAAATGATGCGGGCCTTCGTAATTGCCCCAGCACAGATGCATGCGCAGGCTCTCTGCCGGAATGTTAGCGACCGCGTGGTTGAGCGCCTCGACATGAAGCTGCGCGCGCCTGCGGAAACCGGCGAGATCGAGATCGGCATATTGAATGTGCCGGCCCATGCCGAGATCGGGGCAGTCGATCTGCAGGACAAGGCCGGCATTGGCGACGGCCTCGTATTCATACTTCATCGCATCGGCGATGGCGTAGATATAGGTCTCGAAATCCTTGTAGTGATCGTTGCGAAAGAACAGCGACACGACACCGGGAGAGGCGGCGCTCATGAAGCCGCCGACATGCGGCACGGTCTTGAGCGCATCCTTGAGGTTGGCGATGTCGTCGAGCGGCGCCTGCTTGTCGCGCACGGTGATGGGCGCGTTGCAGGCCGGCGTCTTGCGCCGCGAGCGGCCGGGATCGCCGAACACTTTCTTTTCCAGCGCCGGGAATTCGTGGACGTCCTGATAGACGAAGGTATTGCCGGTGCCGCCGAAGCCGTTGAGGCGGTCTTTGACGTAGGTCGCGTAGCTCGGCTTCGACATCTCGCCGTCATTGATGAGATCGACACCGGCGTCGGCCTGCTTTTTTACGACCTCGGCCACGGCGGACCTGATCCGCTCGGCCAGCGCATGAGGCTCGACCGGGACGCCTTCTTCCTTCGCGTACATCATCCGGATCAGGTCGTCCGGGCGGGGCAGGCTGCCGGTGTGGGTGGTCAAAAAGCGGTCGCGGCTGCGCTGCATGGGGGCTCCTCGGTTCCTCGCTGGCTGGCCTCTCAGGGGCCTTTGGCCTTGGCCCGCGGGACTGTAGAGCAGGCGGGAGCCCCAAACCACACCCCCGCACCTTTCGTTGACAGGGGGCCTCCGGACCCCTAAAAACCCGGCCAAAGCTGACCTAGTGAGATTGCAATGAAGATCCGTAACTCATTGAAATCGCTGCGTGGGCGCCACCGGAACAACAAGCTGGTCCGGCGCAAAGGCCGCGTTTTCATCATCAACAAGACTAATCCGCGCTTTAAGGCCCGTCAGGGCTAAGGCGACCGCCGCCAGGCCCTTAACCGGCCTCGGGCCGGTTTCCTTCCACAAAGCCACCGATTTGGCCGCCGATTTGCCATGAAGCGCGGAGACGCTAGTCTTTGCCCATGGATCGATTCCGCACGTCCGTCGTCCTGATCGCCGCCGCGCTGGCCGTTGGCCTGACCGCGGCTGTGCCGGTGCCGGCCTTGGCCGAGCCGGGCAGCTGGGTTGAGCCGCCGGCCAATGTGCCAAAGCGCAAGCCGTTCAGCGAGGATCTGGAATTCCTGTTCGGCGCACTGAAGGTGGCGCCCGACGACACCAGCGCCAAGGCCATCGAGCAGCGCATCTGGGCGCAATGGATGGTGTCGACAAGCGACACCGCCAACCTCCTGATGACGCGTGTGCGCACGGCGCTGGAGGCCAAGGACACCGATCTGGCGATCAAGCTTCTCGACGGCATCGTCAAGATCCGGCCCGACTATGTCGAAGGCTGGAACCGCCGCGCCACGCTCTATTACATGAAGAGGGATTACGGCCGTTCGCTTGCCGACATCCGCGAGGTATTGCGCCGCGAGCCACGCCACTTCGGCGCTTTGGCCGGCCTCGGTCTCATTCTTCAGGACCTCGGTGAGGACAAGCGCGCGCTCGACGCCTATCGCCGCGCGCTCGACGTCTATCCGCGCCTGCAGCGGATTCCCGGCGTGGTGAAGAAGCTGCAGGAAGAGGTCGAAGGCCGCGATATCTGACGCGCGTCTACGACAGCATTTCCAAAAGGTAGGTCAGTTTAGCGAGCAGCGCTTCGCCGGTAGTGTTGACCGCGACAAGGATCGCCAGCCCGATCGCGGCGCAGATCAAGGCATATTCAATGGCCGTCGCCGCGCGCCGGTCGTCGCGGAAACGTTGAAGCGTTGTTGGCATTGCATTTCACCGCGTTACTCTGCAGAAGAATAGCGCGTAAAAATTGTAACTGTGCGAATTCATTATCTAAAATTGCGCACACCGGACGATAGCCAACTCAGTGCCGCACGCGTTCGGCTTCACGCAATAAATTCAGCGGCAACAGCGGCTTCGGCATGAACAAAGCCTGCTCGGGCAACTCGTTGCCGATGTCATAACCCGACGCGACGATGACGCGGAGCTGCGGATAATTCTCGCGCGCGATACGGGCGAGTTCGATGCCGTCCATTTTGCCGGCCGGGCTGACATCGGTGAACAGCATGCTCAGCATCGGGCCGACGCGCGCCAGCACCTGCATTGCGACTTCGGCGCTGTCGCACTGGATGACGCCCATCTCGCACTCTTCGAGCAGCATCGCGACCATGTTGCGCTGGTTCTCGTCGTCCTCGACCACCAATGCCATCGGTTTGAAAGGTGTCGACTGTCCCATTGCTCGGCTCCCGGTTTTGCGAGACGTTGAGGGACAAGCGGACACTGCGGCATTTGTTCGCGAGCAGCCGCCGGTTTCTGAAGTTTGCAACACTAATGTTGCGAAAAGTGATCGGAAGCAGCGCCGGGGCCCGCCAGGTTCTGCGGCGCGAGGGTTTGTTTATTGGTCCTCAAGCGCCCGGCGCAGCCGGCGCACGATGACGCCGCGGGCGCGGTCGTCGGCGGCGGCGTCGATGCGGTCGTTGATGTCGAGGATCAGCCGCGACATTTCGTTGTGCCAGTCGAGCGAAATCACCGCTTCCGGCGTCAGCCGCCGGCGATGTTTGCCGTCGAGCGGGGTCGGCGCCGCCGTCGTCAGTTCGTAGATGTCATCGAGAATCGGCACGTGCACCTTGGCGGCTGGCACGAAGCGCTCGGTGATGCGCTCGGACAGGCCGGCAAGCGCCGGCTCTTCGCCATGGACCAGGAACACCGCACGCTCGATCGGCCGCCGCCCGGCGATCCAGCGCGCCAGTTCCGGTCCGTCGGCGTGGCCGGAATATTCGTCGAATGAAACGATGCGCGCCTTGACCTTGATCTCATCCCCCTGAATGCGCACGGCCGTCGCGCCGTCGACCAGGAAGCGGCCGAGCGTGCCCTGCGCCTGAAAGCCCGACAGCATCACGGTGGCGTTGGGACGCCACAGCCAGCGCTTGAGGTGATGGCGGATGCGGCCGGCTTCGCACATGCCGCTGCCGGCGATGATGACGTGAAAGCCGGTGAACTTGGCGATCGCCTTGCTCTCGTCCACCGTCTCGGTGAAGCGCAAGTGCGGCGACGCCAGCATGCGGTTGACCTCGATGTCGGTCGTGAGCTCCGAGGCGTGCTGGCGGAAGACTTCGGTGGCGCGGATCGCCAGCGGCGAGTCGAGAAAGATCGGCGCCGACGGCACGAGGCCTTCTTCCATCAGATCGATCAGTTCGACGATCAGTTCCTGGGTGCGCTCGACGGCGAAGGCGGGAATGAGCAGCGGCCCACCGGCGGCATGGGCGGCACGGACCATTTCGCCGAGCCGGGCGCGGCGCGATGGCGGCGTGATCGCCGGCCGGTCGGTGTCGCCATAGGTGGATTCCGAAATGACGTAATCGAACCTCGTCGGCGCCTCCGGATCCGGCTGCAACAGCTTGGCGTCCGGGCCGACATCGCCGGAAAACAACAGGCGCAGCGGCTTGCCGCCCTTACCTTCGCCCTCGAATTCGATCTCGATCGATGCCGAGCCGAGGAGATGGCCGGCGTTCCAGTAGCGTGCGCGCACACCGGGGATCGGCTCGATCCAGGCCTCGTATTCCACTGGCTGGAAGGACTGGAGCGACGCCATGGCGTCGGCTTCCGTGTAGATCGGAGTTACTTCTGGCCGGCCGCGGGCGGCATTGCGCCGGTTGAGGGCCATGACTTCGGATTCCTGGATGCTGCCGGCGTCCGGCAACATGTAGGAGCACAGGTCGATGGTGCCGCGCGTCGCGAGGATGCGTCCGGCAAAGCCGGCGCGGAGCAGTTTCGGCAGCAGGCCGCTGTGGTCGATATGAGCGTGCGTCAGCAGTACGGCGTCGATATCGAACGGTTTGAACGGGAAGCGGCCGTAGTTGAGCTCCTTGAGAGTCTTGGAGCCCTGATACATGCCGCAGTCGATCAGCAGCCGTCCGGCTTTGCTCTGGATGAGATAGCAGGATCCGGTGACAGTGCGGGCGGCCCCACAGAACTGCAGCGTAACGCTCATGATATGGTTATCCGTTTTGGTCGCCGGATTGGCTGCTTCAGTTATCAGCAAGCGCCGGCCTCCGCCACTCGCCTGCGGCGAAATCCAGAAGCGCTGAGAACGGCGCGGCGGTCTCAGTCGCCGCTGTCGTCGGCGCCAACATAGGCGATCCGCAACATGTTGGTCGCGCCCGGTGTGCCGAGCGGGACGCCGGCGACGACGATGACGCGCTGGCCGGTCCTGGCGAAGCCTTCCTTGAAGGCGATGCGGCAGGCTCGGTCCACCATGTCGTCCTGGTCCTGCGCGTCCACGGTGACGACGCAATGCACGCCCCACACCACGGCGAGACGTCGGCCGGTCCCCAGTTTCGGCGAGAGTGCCACGATCGGCGGCCGCGGACGTTCGCGCGCCACGCGCAGCGCCGTCGAACCCGACGAGGTCCAGCAGATCACCGCCGCGAGATCGAGCGTATCGGCGATGTGACGCGCGGCATCGGCGATGGCGTCGGCGCCGGTCGACTCGGGTTTGGTGCGCTGCGCGTTGATGATCTCGCGATAGTGCGGATCGCTTTCGACCTGCATTGCGATGCGGCTCATGGTCGAGACGGCCTCGACCGGATACTGGCCTGCCGCCGATTCCGCAGACAGCATCACCGCATCGGCGCCTTCGTAGATCGCGGTGGCGACATCCGACACTTCGGCGCGCGTCGGCACCGGCGATGAGATCATCGACTCCAGCATCTGCGTCGCGACCACGACCGGCTTGCCGGTGGCGCGGCCGAGCCGCGTCATCTGCTTCTGCACGCCCGGCACTTTCTCGAGCGGCATTTCGACGCCGAGATCGCCGCGCGCCACCATCAGCGCATCCGCGATTTCGATGATCTCATTGAGGCGCGCGACGGCCTGCGGTTTCTCGATCTTCACCATGACCAGCGCGCGGCCGCGCGTCAGCTTCTTGGCTTCGGCGATGTCTTCGGGACGCTGCACGAAAGACAGAGCGAGCCAGTCGATGCCGGCTTCCAGCGCTGCTTCGAGGTCCGAAAGATCCTTGGCGGTCAGCGCCGAGACCGGGATCGTCGTATCCGGGACGCTGACGCCCTTGCGGTCCGACAGCTTGCCCGCCACTTCGACGCGCGCGGTGATGCGATCCGGCTCGGCCTTGGTCACGGTGAGACGCACCTTGCCGTCGTCGATGAGCAGCGTGTGGCCCGGCTGCACTGCCGAGATGATCTCCGGATGCGGCAGATAAATGCGATCGGCGCCGCCGATGGCGGGATTGGAATCGAGCACGATGGTGTCGCCTTGCTTCACCGCGATCGCGCCGCCCTCAATGGTGCCGAGGCGCAGCTTCGGGCCCTGCAGGTCGGCGAGGATGCCGATCGGGCGGCCATTGTCCTCCTCGACCTGACGGATTGTCGCCACCAGTTCGCGCAGGCGCTCCTGGCTCGTATGGCTCATGTTGATGCGGAAGACGTCGGCGCCGGCCTTGAACAGCGCATCGATCATGTCGCGGGTAGACGACGCCGGTCCAAGCGTCGCCACGATCTTGGCGCGGCGATGACGTCTCATCGGCGCAGTCCTTCCTTGTTGGTGTCAGGCGCGGGCTGCGGCAGCGGCGGGGGACCCGGCGTGCGCGGCGGCGGGCCTCCGCGCGGGAGCAGCGGCCGGTCGACCGGCTGTTCGGCGGTGTCGGTCAGTTGCTCCGTCCAAGACCGTTGCTCCTGCGTATCGACTTCGAAATAGCCGGTGCGGTCGTAGCCGCGCGCCAGACAATTCTCGGTGCCGCGAATGGTGAATTCCTTTTCGCGCGAGCACATGAAGGCATGTCCCGACCATTCGCCACCGCGATCGTAGTCGACCGCGTAGATATAATAATAACGCGCGACCAGCGTGCCGCGCAAAAGCGTATCGCAGCTGCGCGCCGAGATGTTCCACCAGCCTTCGGTGATCCAGCCTTCGGCGTCCTTGTAGCCGATGGCGACGCCGACGCGGCTGCCGGTGTTGTTGCATAGCCGAAAATCTGCGCGCGCGGGTTCGGCCGTCGCGAAGGCAAAGACCATCAGCGCCGGCAGCATGAGAGCGGCAAGGCGAAGGGCGCGGCATCTGGCGGGTAAAAAAAGCAAAGCGGTCACGGTGCCGGCGAGGTAGGACGATTCGTTTTTAAAGCAGACCGTCATGGGGTGTCGACGACGATCGCGCGAAAGTCGTTGACGTTGGTGAAGGTGGGCCCCGGCTCGAGCAGGTCGCCGAGGCGGGCGAAGAACTCGGTCGAATTATTATCGGCCAGAAACGCGGCGGGATCGAGACCGATTGCTTTGGCACGGGTCGCGGTTTCGCCGTCCATCAACGCGCCTGCCGGATCAGTCGCTGAGCCGCCGCCGCCGTCGGTGCCGTCGGTGTCGCCGGCGAGGCCGGCCACGCCAGCCAGGCCGGCCAGAGGCGCCACCAGCGCCAGCGCGTATTCCTGGTTCGGGCCGCCGCGGCCGTTCCCGCGCATGGTCACCGTGAGCTCACCGCCCGAGACGATGACGGCGCGGCGCCCTTCGGCGCGCAGATCGCGCGCCATGGCGGCATGCGCGGCGGCCACCT
Source organism: Pseudomonadota bacterium (assembly GCA_023432845.1). Classification (GTDB taxonomy): domain Bacteria; phylum Pseudomonadota; class Alphaproteobacteria; order Rhizobiales; family Xanthobacteraceae; genus Pseudolabrys. Next base: position 5,012 of record JAEZEY010000399.1, on the reverse strand, counting down.
CGCGGGCCTCGCCCTCGACATCGGCGCCGAGCGAGATGCATTCATAGCCGGCGGCCACAATGGCCTTCTCAGCCGCCTTGAGGGCGTCGAGCGGACGCGCGGCGAGCACGAATGACGAATGCGCCAGCCTCGGATCTCCGGGCTTGGGCGACTCGTTGGCGGGATCGTTCAGCGCCTGCGTGATCGACGACGGCAGTTCGAGTCTGTATTTGGCGACGATGGCGCGTGCGTCGGCGAGCGTCGTGGGATCGGGCACCGTCGGGCCGGAGCCGATCGCGGACGGATCGTCGCCCGGCACGTCGGAGATGGCGATGGTGATAACCCTCGCGGGAAAGGCATGCGCCGCCAGCCGGCCGCCCTTGATGCGCGACAGGTGCTTGCGCACCGAGTTGATTTCGCCGATATGCGCACCGCAGCGTAGCAGCGCGCGCGTCACGGCTTGTTTGTCGGCAAATGAAATGCCATCCGCCGGTGCGATCCAGTTTGCCGACGCGCCGCCCGACATCAGCACCAGCACAACATCGTCGGCGCCGGCGCTGCCCGCGAGTTCGAGCGCGCGTGCTGCGCCCTTGAGCCCCGCTTCGTCGGGGACGGGGTGTCCGGCCTCGATCATCGTCACCACGCGGGTAGGCCGGCCATAGCCGTGCCGGGCCACGGCAATGCCGGCGAGCCGCTCGGTGGGCAGCTTGAGCGTGTCGAGATAGTGCCGTTCGGCGGTTTCCACCATGGAGCCGGCGGCTTTGCCGGCGGCGAGCAGGATGATGCGGCCTTTCGGCGGCGTGGGCAGGAGGGCCGGCAGGAAGGACGACGGATGGGCGGCCTCGACCGCCGTGCGAAACAATCCTGTGAGAAAAGGTCGCAGCCCGTCACTCATCAATCTTTTCCTACCTGTCTTGTCGCAAATACCGTCTATAATTTGTCGAGTTCTAACAAGGCAGTACGGACGCATCATCGACTTTGGTCGCCAGGCGTGGCGTTCAACCAGGCTCGATGACGGCCCCGGCTGCAACGAACGCGGAAAAACCGCGTCCGGCAACAGACATTCCTCGAGGGAGGGAACTGATGGCGTCTATTTCGTTCACGATCAATGAAAAACCTGCGCGCGTCGACGCAGAGGCGGACACGCCGCTGCTCTGGGTGGTGCGCGAACAGCTCAAGCTGACCGGCACCAAATTTGGCTGCGGCTCGGGTCTGTGCGGCGCCTGCACCGTCCATGTCGACGGCAAGCCGGTGCGCTCATGCCAGACCTCCGTCTCGCAGGTCCAGGGCCGCAAGGTCACCACCATCGAGGGCCTGTCGCCGGACGGCCAGCATCCGCTGCAGAAGGCTTGGGTCGCGGAGCAGGTGCCGCAATGCGGCTACTGCCAGTCAGGGCAGATCATGCAGGCGGCGGCGCTGCTCGCCACCAACAAGCAGCCGACACGCGAGCAGATCGTGGAGCACATGGACGGCAACATCTGCCGCTGCGGCACTTATCCGCGCATCGTGCGCGCCATCGAACGCGCTGCGGGAGGCCGCTCATGAACATGATCGACAAGACCATGCGTACGCACAGCGGGCTGACGCGCCGCCAGATGCTCGCCGGCTCGGCCGGCCTGACCTTCGCCTTCGCTTTTGCGCCGGCAATGGATGCGCTGGCGCAAGGCGCCGCCGGCAAGCTCAACGCCTATGTCACCATCGGCACCGATGGCGCGATCAGGATTCTGACGCCGGCACCGGAAATGGGGCAGGGCGTCAACACCGTGCTGCCGCTCATCATTGCCGAAGAACTCGACGCCGACTGGGCCAAGGTCACCGTCGCGCAGGCGCCCGTGAACGCCGCCTATAACCATCCGGTGTTCAAGGGTCAGTATCAGGTCGCGAGCCTGACCACGCGCGGCTACTGGATGCCGCTGCGTATCGCGGGTGCGCAGGCCCGCCGCGTGCTGCTCGATGCGGCGGCGGCCAAATGGAACGTGCCGGTCACCGAGCTCACCACCGAGCCGAGCATGATCGTACACACCGCCTCGAACCGGAAGATGAGCTACGGCGAAGCCGCGTCGATCGTGCAGGTCGCCGACAAGCTGCCGGAAATCAAGCCGGATCAGCTCAAGCCCGTCGCGCAGTTTCGCCTGCTCGGCAAGGACGTGACGCGCGTCGACATGGCCGACAAGGCCAGCGGCCGCATTATGTACGCGAGCGACGTGCAGGTGCCGGGCATGCTGTACGGCACTATCGTGCGCGCGCCGGCGCGCGGCTCGGGACCGGCCTCGTTCAACAAGGACGAGATCAAGAAGCAGCCCGGCGTCGTCGATGCGGTAGCCTTCGATCACGGCATCGGCATCATTGCGCAATCGGTGCCGCAGCTCTTCGCCGCGCGTCAGAAGGTGAAGGCGACCTGGAAGGATGCCAAGGGGTCGAAGATCGATTCCGGCCGCGACCTGAAGGAATATCTCGCGGCCGTGCGCGACACCTCGAAGAAGGGCGTTGTCGTGCGCAAGACCGGCGAAGCAGAACCGGCGCTGGCGGGCGCGGCCAAGGTGATCTCGGCCGAGTTCACCTCACCTTATGTCTACCACGCGCAGATGGAACCGCTGAGCTGCACCGCGTCGGTGACCGCCGATGGCGTCGAGGTCTGGGCCGGCACGCAGTGGCCGACGCGCTCGCTCAATGAAGCGGCCAAGGCCGCCGGCGTCGCACCCGACAAGGTGAAGTTCCACACCCTGCAGATGGGCGGCGGCTTCGGCCGGCGCGCCTTCATCGAATACGTCATCGACGCGGTGCTGCTGTCGAAGACGGTCGGCAAGCCGGTGAAGATGGTGCAGAGCCGCGAGGACGATGTCCGCGCCGGCCGCTTCCGGCCGATGACGGCGCAGAAGCTCGATGTGGGCCTCGACGCCGACGGCAAGATCGTCGGCTGGCGCCATCGTCTCGCCGCCGAGCCGGTCGCGCCTTACATCTACGGTCAGGCGCGGCTCGACGCCGACAAGGGCGTCGACCTCATTGTCATCTATGGCGCCGACGTGCCGTTCTACGACGTGCCGGCCCATGTCACCGAGCATCTCTACGAGGACCGTGGCGCGCGCGTCGCGGCCTGGCGCGGCATCGGCGCGGGCTATACCAACCTTGCCGTCGAGGCGATGATCGAGGATCTCGCGATCAACGCCGGCAAGGACCCGGTCGAGTACCGCGTGGCGTTGCTCAAGGATCCGCGCGCGAAGGCCGTGATCACCCGCGTCGCCGAACTGGCGGACTGGAAGCGCAAGCGCGGCGAGGGTCGGGCGCTTGGCGTCGCCTTCGGCAAGCTCGGTCTGCCGCCAATCGGCTTTTCGATGACCGGTACGGTCGCCGAGATTTCATGCGACCCCGCCAGCGGCAAGATCAAGGTGCATCACCTGTGGTGCGTCGCCGACGTCGGCCTGCCGTTGCAGCCCGGTAACGTCGCGGCCCAGCTCGAAAGCGCGATGATCTACGGCCTCGGCGCCACGCTGAAGGAACGCATCTCGATCAAGGACGGCGCGGTGGAGCAGTCGAACTTCCATGACTACCAGGTCATGCGGCAGTCCGACGTGCCGCAGATGACCATCGAGGTGGTGCGTTCCGGCGACACGCCGCTGCCGGTGGGCGAACTCGGGATTGGCGGTGCGGCACCCGCGGTCGCCAACGCCTTCCTGGCTCTGACCGGCAAGAAGCTGCGCGACCTGCCATTCGCGCCGGAGACGGTGAAAGCAGTGTTGAAGGCCTGAGCCGCGCCAGGCCTAAGAGCGCCACCGACCTGACGGCCCGCCGCGTTCCAGACCGGAATGCGGCGGGTTTCCTTGTGGAAATGCCGCGGGCGGGTCCTTATCTTGGGTGGCAATCGAGGAAAGGCGTTCCCATGAGTGCTGAATTCGACGAGAAGACCCGTACCGAACTCGAAGCGGCCGTGTACCGCCAGCTGGTCGAACATCTGCGCAAGCGGACCGCCGTGCAGAACATCGACCTGATGAATCTCGCCGGCTTCTGCCGCAATTGCCTGTCGAACTGGATGAAAGACGCCGCCGACGCCACCGGCGTGCCGCTGTCCAAGGACGAGGCCCGCGAGATCGTCTATGGCGAGCCCTACGAGCAATGGCGCGCCAAGCACCAGAAGGAAGCCTCGCCCGAGCAAAAGACGGCGTTCGAAAAGTCCAGACCGCAACACTAGATTTTCCGCCCGATGTGACGGCCATGTGAACAACGTGGATGATCCCGCCCCCGCCTTGACCGGACGCGCCTGAATTCCGAAAGCTTCATGCGAGACGTTGCCCGGTCCCTCGGCTTTCGCGGGGCTCTGCCGCGTGCGCATTTGAAGGAGTTACGGTTATGGCGATGCCAGCAGCGCCCGATAAGGAAGAAACTTCGCACCGCTTCGCCAAGGATCAGCTCAAGGCGATCATCGAGCGCATCGAGCGGCTGGAGGAAGAGAAGAAGGCGACCTCCGACGACATCAAGGACGTCTATGCCGAGGCCAAGTCGAACGGTTTCGACGCCAAGGCGCTGCGCACCATCGTGCGCTTGCGCAAGCAGGATGCCAACGAGCGCCGCGAGCAGGAAGAGATCCTCGAGACCTACATGCACGCCTTGGGGATGCTGCAGTAACTTTCACATTGAGCATGTGAACCGCCTCATCCTGAGGAGCGCACCATTAGCGCGTTTACGCGCGTCTTCGACGCGCTCCTTCGGAGCGCTCCTCACCATGAGGCCGATTGGACTATCGAGAAATTTATTACCGTAACGCCGCCGTGGTCTGCGGCACGAAGGTTGCCGTGGCGAGGAACGTCACCGCCTGGCCGGTAAAGCTGTGCGTGACCAGGCCAAGGCTCGGATCGGCCGAGAAGCTCATCATCATCGCCTGCGCCGGCTTCAGGAACAGATGGCCGAACTGGCTCATGTCGCGCGCGCCCATCTGAGTCGCCGTCATGAAGCTCGAGAGGTCGGGCGCCAGCATTGCCGCGCGCAGCCACGGGCTGTCGGTGCGGCCGCCGCCGCCGGCGATCGCGGGAGCCACGAAC
>JAEZEY010000420.1 GCA_023432845.1 Pseudomonadota bacterium | reverse complement strand
GCCAGAGAAATGTCGGATACTTCCTCGGCGACTCCAATCCAGCCCTTAAAGCCGCCACGCTCCGGCACCGTGAAATGACAGGCGACGCCCTCCACCTCCGGATCGTCGAGACCGTAGGTGGCGAGCTTGTCTTTCGGCGTCAGCCACTTGAATACCGTCGATTTCTTGAAGATGAGGTCGGGTTGCTCGGCCGCCGCGGCCGGCGCCGTCATACCGAAAATGTTGAAGCCGACGGTCAAGGCGGCGAGCGAGGCAGGAAGCAGGCGCACGGGCGATCTCCGGAAAGCGGTGTACCGTTCCCCGAGATATGGATGGTCCCGTGAAGAAGGAAGGGGCGGCGCGCGATTAGGCCCAGAGCCGCTCGCCGCTCATGCCCTTGTAGATGTCGGCGACGAATTCGCCATAGCCGTTGAACAGCAAGGTGGGCCGCCGCTCGCCGGTGCCGATGACCTCCTCGGTGGCCTGGCTCCAGCGCGGATGCGCGACCTTCGGGTTCACATTCGCCCAGAAGCCGTATTCGGACGCCTGCAACGCCTCCCACATGCCTTTCGGGCGTTCCTCCGTGAAGGAGAAGCGCACAATCGACTTGATCGACTTGAAGCCGTACTTCCACGGCACCGCCAGCCGCAGCGGCGCGCCGTGCTGCTTGACCATCGGATGGCCATAGGCGCCGGTGGCGATGAAGGCGAGGTCGTTGGTCGCCTCCGCCATCGACAGGCCCTCGACATAGGGCCACGGATACCAAGGCTGCCGCTGCCCCGGCGCCACCTTCGGGTTCATGAAGGTTTCCATCTTCACGTATTTCGCCGAGCCGAGCGGCTTGGCAAACTCAACCAGCTTCTTCAGCGGGAAGCCGCTCCAGGCGATCGCCATACCCCAGGCTTCGACGCAGCGATGCCGATAGGCGCGCTCCTCGATACCCATTTTCTTGATGAGTTCGTCGGCGTCGATCTCGAACGGCTTTTCGACCATGCCGTCGATCTTCACCGCCCACGGCCGGATGACAAGCTTCTGCGCCTGCTCGACGACGTTCTTGGACGAATTGAACTCGTAGAAGTTATTGTAGCTGGCGTTCACCTTCTCATCGGTGATCGGCCGGTCGAGCTTGTAGGTCTCGTTGCGTTTGGCCGGATAGAGCCCGGCATTCGGATCCGGCAGATTGGCGGCGTCGGACATGCGCTGCGCCTGCGCCGGGCCCGGGGCGAAGGCCGGCGCCATCGCCAGCGCGCTCGCTCCCGCGATCAGCAGCCTGCGCCGGTCGAACACCAAATGCTCAGGCGTGATCTGGCTTTCCGGAATCTCCCAGCCGCGGCGGCGGATGACGTTCATCGCGTATGACCCCTCTGTCGGTCTGTGTCGGCACAGACTGACCTAGAACCGCAAGGGATCACAGGCAAATCACGGATGCGGGAGAAGGCGCCTGGTCAGGCCTTCTCGCGATAAAGGCCCCATACCGCGTAAAGCGCGGCGAGGGTGGCAGCAAGAAACAAGACGGACAAAAGCATGCCCTCTGCCGGCCAATGCAGAGCCCGGGCGAGGTCGTAAATCACATAGATCGTAAACGTGAAGGCCAGGCCGTAGAGATATGGCCGCCCTTTCGCCGCGGCGAGCGCTGCAATCACCGCAACGGCCGCTTCAAGCACAATCGAAACGAGAAGCAGGGTCATGCGGTTAGTCCTTCCACCTGATCTGCGTGCATCCGCACCAATTCTACAGAACTGCTAACGGCCGCGGACCGCGCCATGTACAAGCGGAAACGCGGCGGGGCAGTCACTTGATGTAGTACCTACTCCGCCGCCCGTCTCGCCGCGACGACCTGGTCCGCCTGCCGCCCGGTCAGTTCCGCCATATGGGCGAACTTGAAGCCGAAGGAGCCGACGCCCGCGGTGGCGGAACGAACCTCGACGATGAGGTCGCCGATCTCGGCCTCCGCCATCTGCGCCCGTACCATATCCCAACCGTCCCAGCCCTCGCGGGTGTCGAAGCCGAGGATCTGGCCCCGCCGCCCCGACAGAATGGCGTTGATGCGCGCGGTGGCATCGCTCGGGCAGAAGATCTCGACCATGTAGATGGGTTCGAGCAGCACCGGCTGGCATTGCGGCAGGCCTTCGGCGACGGCGATGCGGCCTGCGGTACGGAACGCCATGTCGGAGGAATCGACGGAGTGATACGAGCCGTCGGTCAGCGACACCTCGACATCGACCACCGGAAAGCCGAGCGGGCCGTGCTTCAGCCCGTCCTTGACGCCCTCCTCGACCGCCGGGATGTAGTTGCGCGGGACCACGCCGCCGGTGATCATGTCGTTGAACTTGAAACCGCCCTCGCGCGGCAGCGGCTTGATCTCCAGTACGACATCGCCGAACTGGCCGTGGCCGCCGGACTGCTTCTTGTGGCGGCCGCGCAGACTGATGGATTTGCGGATGGTCTCGCGATAGCCGACCGCCGGCCGATGCGTCAGCACCGGCACGCCATAGCGATCAGCGAGGCGTTCGGTGGCGACGCGCAGGTGCATCTCGCCCTGTCCCCACATCACCACCTCGTGGCTCTCGGTGTTGTGGATCACCGTCAGCGCCGGATCTTCCTCGGTGAGTTTGGTGAAGGCGACGCCGAGCTTGACGTCGTCCTTGCGCTCCTTGGCGGCCACCGCCATGGCCAGCACCGGCGGCGATGGCGTCACCGTCACCAAAGGCTCGACCGCATGCTTGCCGGCCGACAATGTATCGCCGGTCTTGGCGCCATCGAGCTTGCCGAAGGCCACGGTTTCACCGGCCTTGGCCGGCCCCCGCTTGGCGAAAGTCGCGCCCATCAGATTGAACACACCGGCGACGCGGCCTACGTCGCGGCGCGGCGCGAGAAATGACGCGCCTTCGCCGACCTCGCCATTGAGCACGCGCGCCACCGTCATCTTGCCGCCATGCGCGGTGTGGTAGGTCTTGAGAACGATCGCGATGGGATCGTCGCTGGCCTTGACGCCGAGGCGCTTCGCGGTCTCGGCAATGCCGGGCGCCTCGTGACGCAGCGCCTTCAGCAGCCGCAGCACGCCGTTCGAGCGCGTCGCGACCCCGAGCAGCACCGGGCACACCACGCCGTCGCGCAGTTCCTTGGCCAGATCGTCGAACACCTTGTCGCGTGGCGGCTCCATGTCGCCCAGCAATTGCTCGAGCAGTTCGTCATCATGGTCGGCCAGCCGCTCCAGCATGGTGAAGCGCGCTTCCTTCTCGCGATCCCTGTTCTCGCCCGCGAGTTCGATCACCTCCGAGGCGGCGTATTCGCGATAGACATGAGCGCGCTCAAGCGCCAGATCGACGAAGCCGGAAATGAGATCGCCGTTCCAGATCGGAATCTGCCGCAGCAGCAGCGGCACGCGCGACGCCGGCTGCAGCAGCGCGATCGTCTCGCGCACGCGCTTGTCGGCCTTGTCGATCTTGTTGAGGAACAGGAAGTGGGGGATCTTGCGGTCTTCAAGCTCGCGCAGGATGAGCTGAAGCTGCGGCAACTTCTTCTCGTCCGCCTCGCAGACGACAACGGCGGCATCGACCGCCGGCAGCACGCAGCGCATGTCGTGAATGAATTCTATCGAGCCCGGGCAGTCGACGAAGGTGTAGCTGTCGCCCATGAACTCGGTGGTGGCGAAGGTCGCCTCGACGCTCATCTTGTGATGGCGCGCTTCCTTGGAGGCATCGCTGACCGTATTGCCGACCTCAACCGAGCCTTGCCGGGCGACGGCGCCGGTGCGCGCCAGGATCGCCTCAAGCAGCGTGGTCTTGCCGCTCTGGAATGGGCCCACCAGCGCGATGGTGCGGGGGCCCCTGGAACTTATCGCCTGCGGATGCGTGCCTTTCTGTTGCGTAGCCTGTTGCATGGCAACCTCCCTGGCCGGGAGTTGGACCAATGTTACCCGGCCCGTAGCGTAATCGTCTCAGGCTGCCACCGCACTGGCAAGTCACGATTGCGACGCTGCGCCGCAAAAATCACTTAAAGTCCAAATCGACGAGATTCTGCGCGTTGAACGACTTATCGAGCAGCCCCTGCGCCTGATACCAGGCTATACGCCGATCGAGGTCGGCGGTATTGATGCGCGCCTTGGCATCCATGTAATGCACTTCGCCTTCCGCTATCGCCACACCCTCATGGCGCCGGGCGCGCGGATAGACATAATAGGCAAGAATCCTTGCCGCCTCCCGCGAGGCCGCGTTGGAGACCCGCTTCGAGTATTTGTCGAGACGGAGAAAAACCCTGTGATAGTCGGCGGCGCCACGGCGATAGGCGCGCAGGAACTTTTCGGTCACGGCGCGGCGTTCGGTCAGCATCTTTGGCGAAGCAAACAGCGCACCGAGTTCCGAGGTCGAGAATTCCGAACACCAGGCGACCAGCTTGGCCTGATTGGTGACGAGCAGTTCACGCGCTTCGATCATCGGCAGCACCGCCATATCGGCGCGGCCTTCGCTGATGGCGGCGGCGGCCGCTTTCGGCGTGCCGGCAAAGCGCAGGGTGAAACCCCCGACCTTGCCGCCTTTGGCGTGCTGGGCCTGGTCGAGTTGATAGTGCAGGTTTGAACCGACGGCATCGACAACGATCACGCCGCTGCGCAATTGCTCGAGCTTGCGGATGCCGCGATCATAGGCGGCGGCGGACACCACCAGTTCGTTGCCTTCGAAACCGTCATTCTCGCGAGCCTGGGCCGCGACCGCCTTGAAGCCGGCCTGGACCGCCAGCTTCACGGATTCGATACTCCAGTTGGCCAGCGCGACATCGGCTGAGCCGGCGGCCATGGCCTTCAACACCTCGCCGTCCGAGGCATAGGCGGTCATGTCGGGCTCGATGCCTTCGGCCTTGAAGTAGCCGCGGGCCGCGGCGAGGAACAAAGCGCCGTTGGTCGAGGCGCGGGTGACGGCGATGGTCACTCGCTCCTGCGCGAAGGCTGGCACGGAAAAAACAAGCGCGAGCGCGGCAGCGGCCAGCCGGAGAGCGATGGGGCGCAGAATCATGACCGCACTGTAGCGGGACCAGCCTTGATTCGCCGTTAACCGGGGCCCCTTAGCGCCTGCGGCCGATCACCATGCCCAGCACGGCGGTCGCGGCGAGAACGGCGAACACCGTCTCCCGCGAGCCGTCGCGAACGACGCCGGCCGCGGCATCGACCGAGCGGCGGCCGAGCGCCTCGGCCTCACGCTGAACCCGGCTGCCCAGGTCGGCCGCCGCCCGCTCGCTCTGGCGGATGGCGTCCTTCGCTTCGCTCTTGATGTCGGCCGGAGATCGGCGCGGCGGCGCCTTGGCCCTGACCGCCACGACCACGAACATCAGGATCGCGGTCAGCAGTGCCGCACCGCCTGCGGCGGCGAAGCCGGCGAGCGGCCCGTTCTGCTCGGCCACCACGTAATACAGGGCGGCAAAGCCGATCAGTACCGCAAT
>JAEZEY010000366.1 GCA_023432845.1 Pseudomonadota bacterium | reverse complement strand
TGATGCCGTTCTTCTTGACGATGCCGATCAGCAGGATGATGCCGATGAAGGCGATCACCGTCAGCTCCGCGCCGAACAGATGCAGCGCAAGCAGCGCGCCGAGGCCGGCGGACGGCAGCGTCGAAATGATGGTCAGCGGGTGGATCAGACTTTCATACAGAATGCCGAGCACGATATAGACCGCGACCAGCGCGGCAATCAGCAGCAGGCCCTGCGCGCCCGCGCTCTGCTGGTAGGCCTTGATATCGCCGGCAAAGTCGGTGCGGATCTGGTCGGGCATGTGCAACTCGGCCACCGCCTGTGACAGCGCCGCGGTGGCCTGCTCGATCGGGACGCCGTCGCGGATGTTGTAGGAGATCGTCGCCGACGGAAACTGTCCCTGATGGTTGACCACCAGCGGCGTCACGCCGCGCGTTACATGGGCCACGGCCGATAGCGGCACCATGGCGTTGCCGTTGCCGGGCACATAGACATTCGACAGGTCGTTGGGGTCGCGGCGGAATTTCGGCGCCACTTCAAGGACGACGCGATACTGGTTGCGCTGGGTGTAGATGGTCGAGATTTGCCGCTGCGAGAACGAATTGTTGAGCGCGTTGTCGATGTCCTGAATGCTGACGCCGAGGCGTGCCGCTGCTTCGCGGTCGATCTTGATGTCGGCCTGCAGGCCGCCTTGCTCGCGGTCGGTGGTGACGTCGCGCAACTCCGGCAATTGCTTGGCGCGTTCGACGACGCGCGGCACCCAGGTCTGCAGGGCATCGATGTCGGCGCTCCAAAGCGTGAATTGGTATGACGAATCGCTTTGCCGCGCCCCCATGCGCAGTTCCTGCGTCGGCACCAGGAAGACGCGGACGCCGGGAATCTGGTTGAGCTTGGTGCGCAGCCGCGCCAGCACGGCCTGCGTCGGCACATTGCCGCGCTCATCGAGCGGCTTGAGGCTGACGAAGAGGCGCCCGCGATTGACGGAGCCGCCGAAGCCGGATGAGCCGACCGAGGAGCCCAAGCCCGCCACGGCCGGATCGGCGAGCACGATGTCCATGGCCTGAAGCTGGAGTTTCTCCATCGCCTCGTAGGAAATATCGGGCGAGGCCTGGGTGCCGCCGAACAAAAGGCTGCTGTCGTCCTGCGGGAAATAGCCTTTCGGCGCCTTGATGAACATGCCGACCGTCAGCGCCACGGTGGCGACGAAGGCGATGAGCGCCAGCCCCCGGTGTTCGAGGACGAAAGACAAGGTGCGATCGTAGAAGCGGATGATACGCGACAGCATGGCCTCGACGCGCCGGTCGAGCCAGGTCGCGTCCGGGCTCGGCGGCTGCCGCACGAAATAGGCGCAGATCATCGGCGTCACCGACAGCGACACCACGGTCGAGACCGCGATGGCGAAAGCGAGCGTCACCGAGAATTCGCGGAACAGCCGGCCGACAATGCCGCCCATGAACAGGAGCGGAATGAAGGCCGCGACCAGCGATACCGAGATCGAAACGACCGTGAAGCCGATCTGCCGGGCGCCGAGCAGGGCGGCGCGCAGCGGCCGATAGCCCTTCTCCATGAAACGGAACATGTTCTCGATCATGACAATGGCGTCGTCGACGACGAAGCCGATCGACACCACCAGCGCCATCAGGGACAGGTTGTTGACGGAGAAGCCCGCCGCCCACATCGCCGCGCAGGTGCCGGCCAGCGACAAGGGCACGGTGACGCCGGCGGCCAGGGTCGCCGCCGTGCGGCGCAGGAACAGGAAGACCACGAGCATCACCAGCACGGCGGAAGCCGCGAGTGTGAGCTGCATCTCCGCGATGCTGCCGCGAATGGTGGCGGTACGGTCGTTGAGCACCTTGATCTCGAGCGCCGCCGGAATCCACTGTCGGAGCTCCGGCAGCAGGTCGTAGATGCGGTCGACCGTGTCGATCACATTGGCGTCGGCCTGCTTGGTGATAATGAGCAGCACCGACGGGTCGCGATTGTACCAGCCGGCGGAGCGGGTATTGCGCACGCTCGGGCGAATGGTGGCGATGTCGGCGAGGCGGATGACGTTGCCGCTCACCGTCTTGACCACGATGGGGTCGTAGTCCGGGGCTTCCCGCAGTTGGTCGTTGATGCCGATGGTAACGGCGCGCTTGTCGCCCTCGAAGGTGCCGAGTGCGCCTTGCGCGTTGGAATTGGCAATCGCCGTGCGCACCTGCTCGAGCGTCGTGCCGGTGGCGGCGAGACGGTCGGGATCGACGCGGACGCGGATCGCCGGCTGCTCGGAGCCGGCGACGGTGACGTCGGTCACCCCCTCGACCTGGCTCAGGCGCTGCACGATGACCGAATCGGCGGCGTCGTAGATGGCGCTGGCCGGCATGGTCTTCGATGTCAGCGCCAGAATCAGCACCGGCGCGGCGGCCGGGTTCATCTTGCGGAAGGTCGGCACCGAGGGGAGGTCGCTCGGCAGGTCGGTCATCGCGGCATTGATGGCGGCCTGCACGTCGCGCGCGGCGCCGTCGGCGTTGCGCGACAGATCGAACTGCACGGTGATGCGGGTTGAGCCTTGCGAACTGCGCGAGGTCATCTCGGTGACGCCGGCGATCTCGCCGAGCCGCCGCTCCAGCGGGGCGGCGATGGTCGCCGCCATGACGGTCGGATCGGCGCCGGGCCGCGACGCCGAAATGCTCACGGTCGGGAATTCGACGCTCGGCAGGCTGGCGACCGGCAGGAAGCCGTAGGCGATGGCGCCGGTCAGGAACAGCCCAATCGCCAGCAGCGTCGTGCCGATCGGCCGCCGGATAAAGGGCCAGGAGAAGTTCATGGCGCGCTCTCTTTGCGCATGCCCTTATCCGAAAACCGGTTCCCACTTTTCGGGGGCATGCGCTACTCCGCCGGCTGCGCGGCGCGGCGCGGCCGTGACATCCGGGCGCGCAGGCGCTCCATGTAGAGATAGATCACCGGCGTGGTGTAGAGCGTCAGCAACTGGCTGAGCAGCAGGCCGCCGACGATGGTGATACCGAGCGGATTGCGCAGCTCCGAGCCGGTGCCCGATTCCAGCGCCAGCGGCAGCGCGCCGAACAAGGCGGCGAGCGTCGTCATCATGATCGGGCGGAAGCGCAGCAAGGCCGCCTGCACGATCGACTCGCGCGGGCTCATGCCCTGTTCGCGCTCGGCGTCGAGGGCGAAGTCGATCATCAGGATGGCATTTTTCTTGACGATGCCCATCAGCAGCACGATGCCGATCAGGGCGATGACGGAAAGATCGTAGCCGGTGAGCATCAGCGCCAGCAGCGCGCCGACGCCGGCCGACGGCAACGGCGAGAGAATGGTCAGCGGGTGGATGAAGCTCTCGTACAGCACGCCGAGCACGATGTAGATGGCGATCACGGCGGCGAGGATGAGATAAGGCTCGCCCTCCAACGATTTGGCGAATTCGGCGGCGTCGCCGGAATAGCTGCCGGTCACCGAGGCCGGCATTCCCAGCTCGCGCTCGGCATTGGTGACGACCTTCACCGCGTCGGATAGCGCATAGCCCGGCGCCAGATCGAAGCTGATCGTCACCGACGGAAACTGCTCCTGGTGCGCGATGGCGAGCGGCGCCGCGGTGTATTCGAAGCGCGCGAAGGCCGCGAGCGGCACCTGGTTCGAGCCGGTCACGGTGTTCGGCGTTGCGCTGATGTTGGTATTGGTCGTCCCGGTGGCGGTGTTGCCCGCAGTGGCCGCCGTGCCGGTCGATGTGGTGGCGCCGGTGACGTAGATCTTCGACAGCGCCGTCGGGTCCTGCTGGTAGCGCGGCTGCGCCTCCAGGATGACGCGGTACTGGTTGGCCTGGCCGTAGATCGTCGAAATCTGACGCTGGCCGAAGGCGCTGTACAGCGTGTCGGTGACGCTCTGCATTGAGACGCCGAGACGGCCGGCCTTCTCGCGATCGACATTGACCATGATGCGCGGCCCGCCCTCCTGCGCCTCGGAGGCGACCTCGCGCATTACCGGATCGCTGCGCAGCCGTCGCGTCAGCCGCTCGCCCCAGGCGACGACTTCGGCGGCGTCGCTGCCAGTCAGAGTGTACTGATACAGTGCGCGGCTCGACCGTGTCGAAATCTGGATGTCCTGCGTCGCCTGGAAGTAGACCGTCATGCCGGGAATGCCGGCGACTTTCTCCTTGAGCCGCTCGACGATGACGCCGACGAGATTGTCGCGCTCGTTGCGCGGCTTGAGCGTGATGGCGATGCGGCCGGCATTCGGCGTGGCATTGAGCGGCGATACGCCGATCACCGAGACGACACTGGCGACGTCAGGATCGGCCCGCATGATGGCCTCGATCTCGGCCTGGCGGCGCTGCATCTCGGCGAAGGACACGTCGGTGCCGGCTTCGGTCACGGCGGTGATCTGCCCGGTGTCCTGGATCGGCAGGAAGCCCTTGGGCATCACCACATAAAGCGCCACCGTGACAGCAAGCGTCGCGAAGGTCGCGATCAGGGTGGCGCGCTGGCGCTGGAGGACCCATTCGAGACTGATGCGGTAGGCCTCGATGGTGCGATCGGTCCATTCCTCGAAGCGCTGCGACAGCCGGCGGCCAAGGCCGGGCCTCTTTCCGGCGTCGTCCTCACGGCGCAGCAGCTTGGCACACATCATCGGCGTCAGCGTCAGCGACACCACGGCGGATGCCACCACCGCGATGGTCAGCGTCAATGCGAATTCGCGGAACATGCGACCGACGAGGCCGGTCATGAACAGCAGCGGAATGAACACCGCGATCAGCGACATGGTCAGCGAGATGATGGTGAAGCCGATTTCCTTGGCGCCTTTCAGCGCCGCTGCCAGCGGATGGTCGCCTTCCTCGATGTGGCGGACAATGTTCTCGATCATGACGATGGCGTCATCGACGACGAAGCCGGTGCCGATGGTCAGCGCCATCAGCGACAGATTGTCGAGCGAGAAACCGGCGAAATACATGACGCCGAAGGTGGCGATCAGAGAAAGCGGCAGCGCGACGCCGGCGATCACCGTGGCGCGGATGGTGCGCAGGAACACCAGCACGACCAGCACGATGAGCCCAACCGCCAGCACCAGGGTGAATTGCACGTCATGGATCGAAGCGCGGATCGTGTCGGTGCGGTCGGTGACGACGGTCAGCGTGGCCCCAGCGGGCAGCGTGCGCTGCAGGCGCGGCAGTTCGGCGCGCAGGCGCCGCACCGTCTCGATCACATTGGCGCCGGGCTGGCGCTGCACGTCGATGACGATGGCGGGCTTGCCCTGATAGGTGGCGCCGACCTGGTTGTTTTCCAGCCCGTCGACCACGTCGGCGACATCGGACAGGAGCACCGGCGCGTTGTTGCGATAGGCCACCGTGATGTTGCGGTAGGCATTGGCGGTGGCGAGCTGGTCGTTGGCGGCGATGGTGTAAGATTGCTGCGCGCCGTCGAGCGCGCCCTTGGCGCCGGAGACGTTGGCGCCGACAATGGCGGTCCGCAGATCCTCGAGCGCGATGCCATAAGCGGCCAGCCGCGACAGGTCGGCCTGGATGCGCACCGCCGGCTTGATGCCGCCCTGCACCGATACGCGGCCGACGCCCGACACCTCCGACAGGCGCGGCGCCATGATGGTGTTGGCCATGTCGGAGAGTTCGCGCAAAGCAATGTTGTCGGAGGTGATCGCCAGCGTGATGATCGGCGTGTCCGCCGGGTTCACCTTCGAATAGACCGGCGGATAGGGCAGATTGCGCGGCAGCGTCGAGCCTGCGGCATTGATCGCCGACTGCACGTCCTGCGCCGCCGAGTCGATGTCGCGATTGAGATCGAACTGCAGCGTGATCTGGCTGATGCCGAAAGAAGACGACGAGGTCATCGTCTCCAGCGCCTGGATCTGGCCGAAGCTGCGCTCGAGCGGCGCCGTGATCAGCGAAGCAACGGTGTCCGGATTGGCGCCGGGCAATTGCGTCGTCACCTGCACGGTCGGGAAATCGACCTGCGGCAGCGCCGACACCGGCAGCCACCAGTAGCCGAGCGCGCCGCCGAGCATCACCGCGACGCCGAGCAGCGAGGTGGCAATGGGCCGGTGGATGAAGGGCGAGGAGACGCTCATGGCTTAACCGTGCAGCCGACTGTCTGACGGACGAGCCTCGAACTCGGAGAACTCCCTCTCCCCATAGGCGAGCGAACGCTCGCCGTCCGGCGAGCTATGGGGGAGAGGTCGGCGCGCGCTTGCGTGCCGGGCGAGGGGGCTGTCGCGCCTTCCGACCCTGCCACAACCCATGCTAGCATTCACGGATGCCCACGATTGCATGGTTCTACGGCATCGCGATCCGCATGTACTTCCTCGACCATCCGCCGCCGCATTTCGAGGCGGTGTATGGCGAGCACGAAGCCAATATCTCGATTGAGACCGGCGAAGTGATCGACGGGCGTTTACCGGCGACGGCGGCACGTATCGTCAAGCAGTGGACCCTGAAACATCAGGATGAACTGCGCTCGAACTGGGATCGGGCGCGTGCTAAACTGCCTTTGGAAAGGATCGCGGGCCTCGATGCTGACTAAGATCATCCGTCTCGACAAGCTCGGTGGCTTTCGCCTGCGTGTCCGTTTCACGGATGGCAGCGAAGGTACGCACGATTTCTCTGCGCTGGTGAAAGAACCGGGGCCGATGCTCGAGCCCTTGCGCGACGAAGCCTATTTCAATCGCGTATTTTTGGAGTTCGGCGTGCCGACCTGGCCGAACGGCTTCGACATGGCGCCCGAGTGGCTGCGCCGCGAAATGGCTGCCGCCGGTGAATTGTCTCAGGTCGCGGCCGAGTAGGGTGGGTTAGCCGAAGGCGTAACCCGCCGCTGCACCGTCGAATGGCGGATTACGCTGCGCTAATCCGCCTTACGGGCTAACGATAGCTGGACATGAGGAATCTACATTCGCAACGCAATAACTTGTCGAAAGAGGCCGAGGTGGCGCTCATTAAGCGTGCGCGTCTCGGCGATGTTGATGCCCGTAATACTCTAATGGCAGCATATTATTCAATTGCCAGAGACTCGTGCCGTCGGCATGCGCGAAGAAAGGGGGTCAGTCTTGAAGATGCAGACAGCGAGGTCTTCTTCGCAATTTCAGAAGCCATCTTTGGCTACGATTTAAGACGCAAAGTGCCGTTCGCAGCGTACTTAGATCAGCGAGCGAGAGGTGCCGTTACCTGGGCAGACAGAGAGGCCAGGAAGCAAGACCTACGAAAGCTGACAGAAGAATACGAAAAGAGGTTTGGAGGATCTGGGCCCCCAGGTAAGGGTCGAGAGGTACTTATTTCAAAAGAACGTCCACCTAAGAAGGCGACCCTTCGGGATGGTCGAATTGGCCAGTATATCTATTTCACCAAGTGGCCTGAGTTCGAGCGGTGGCTTAAGAACCGTCCAAGCCGCAACGATCGGCTTATTGCCCGTTGGTTATGGATGCGGACGGTTCCAATGACGCAGGCGGAGATCGCCCGGAAGTTAGGGATTAGCCGATCAGCAGTCTGTCAGAGACGCAAATCTCTCATATTTGAGATATTACGAACTCGCGAAGAAGACTTGAAAAATCAGCTAGTTAAAGTGTCTTCGCTTAACAATTTTTCGGATGATTGCTATTTAGATATGGATTTTGATTAAAGGCCCGCGAGTTTGCGGGCTTTTTTGTATGCTTACAAAATCCGATATCGATAGTCCGAATGGCCCGCTTTGCGGGCTTTTTTTATGGGTAATCGAACCCGAAGAATGTCTGACCAGTTCGTGGGCTGGCTTCAGGTCTTGATCGGGCTTGTGGGTATCCTTCTTTCGATTTTTCAGCGTGGCATCCGCCGCCGGCGTCGTCGGCGGAGTTTGTACTACTCGCGCTGGAAGGTCGGGAAGTTGGAGCGCACTTGCCTTGAAATGACCGACGAAAGCCAGACCTAGCCTTTCCCCTCACCGGCTTAGGTGAGCTGCCAATCGAAAAAGGCGGGACAGGGTGCAATAGCGCAGGTGCTATAATAGGAATTTAATCATACTAAAATTAATTCCCGGCTCTTGACTTCTCTCCTAGGTTTCTATACCTTCAACCCCGCCTTGTCCCAGGCGAGGGGCGTTCTGCAGACGCTCGCTGAACGTGGGGCAGGGTGTGGCGCCTGCG
>JAEZEY010000244.1 GCA_023432845.1 Pseudomonadota bacterium | reverse complement strand
TGTCAGAGCCAATCGCGCCACCGACCCTGAAGGATCTTGCACCGCGAGCCTCTGAAGCGCCGGCCCAGGCCGCGCCGACCGCGGCTCCTGCTCCAGTCGCCACCCCGGCTCCAGCCGCCGCGCCGGCGACTGACCAAGCGGCCGCCGACAATACGGCCGCCAATGCCGCCGTCACGGACAAGCTGCGCGATATCGTCACCGGCAAGGCGCTCGACCGCATTGTTTCCCGCAAGGCCGAACACGCCGGCGTCGAGGCCTTTTACAAGGCCCGCGACTACGCCCCGGTCTGGATCAATGACGGCGCCATCACCGAGCGCGCCAAGTCCGTCATGGCCACACTGTCGAAGGCCGACGAAGTCGGCCTCGACGCCGGCGACTATTCGACGCCGGACTTCGCTGCGGCCAGGACGGCGGACGAACTGGCCGATGCCGAAATCAAGCTGACGGCCGCCGTGCTGACCTATGCCCGTCATGCGCAGCTCGGCCGCATTCACTTCAGCCGCGTCGCCGCCGATATCGACTTCAGCCAGACGGCACCCGATCCCGCGTCGGTTCTCGACAGTCTGGCGAAGGCGAGCAACGCCGCTGCAGCGCTCGAGGACTACAACCCGCCGCACGCGCAATTCAAGGCGCTGCGCGCCAAGCTTGCCGAACTGCGTGCCGGCAACGCCGTCGCCGAAGCCAAGACCGAGGACGCCAAGCCGGCGCCGGCGATCAAGATCGCGTCGGGCCCGATCCTGCGCCCCGGCATGAACGACAAGCGCGTCGCCGATCTGCGCAAGCGTCTCGACATCCCGGGCGACAAGACCAGCACGCTTTACGACAATGCCGTGGTCGAAGCGGTGAAAACCTTCCAGGCCCAGGAGGATCTCGACACCGACGGCAATGTCGGCCCGGTCACGCTGCGAGCACTTAACGGCAACAAGCCGCAGAAGCGCACGGTTGCACGCGCCTCACACGATCCGATCGACACCGTGATTGTGAACATGGAGCGCTGGCGCTGGATGGCGCGCGATCTCGGCAACCCGCACGTGATCGTCAACGTGCCGGACTATCGCCTGACTTTGTGGAACGACAACAAGGTCTACTGGACCACCAAGATCGTCGCCGGCAAGGCGGGCAACCACGCCACCCCGATGATCTCGGCCGAGATGAAGTTCATCACGGTCAATCCGACCTGGAACGTGCCGCCGTCGATCATCCAGAATGAGTATCTGCCCGCCCTGCAGGAAGATCCGAACGCACTCGACCGTATCGGCCTCAAGGTCGAACAGGCTGCCGACGGTACCGTGCGAATCTATCAGCCGCCGGGCGCGGGCAATGCACTCGGCCGCATCCGCTTCAACTTCCCGAACAAGTTCCTCGTCTATCAGCATGACACGCCGGACAAGCATCTGTTCAAGCAGGAGAGGCGCGCCTTCAGCCACGGCTGCATGCGCGTCGAGAACCCGCTGATGTACGGCGAGAAGCTGTTGTCGCTGGCGCTGCCGGAGAAGAACTACACCGCGGCCAAGCTCGAGAGCATGTTCGGCGGCTCCGAGATCAACATCAACTTTCCGAACCATCTCTGGGTGCACCTGACCTATCAGACTGCATTCGTCGATGAGGAAGGCAAGTTGCAGTTCCGCGAGGACGTCTATGGCCGCGACCAGCGCATGATCGCGATCCTCAAGGGCAGTGACCGCAAGGTCGCCGACATCGCGGTCGCGCGTCCTCCGAACACCTCGTCGAAGCCGGTGCGTCTGCCGGTCGGCGCATTCGGCGGCGGCTACAGCAGCGGCCCGAACTTCTTCGAAGCGCTGTTCGGCGGTTTCGGCCGGCCCGAGCCGGTCTATCGTCCCAGCCGCAATGTCGGACCGCGCTATGGCCGCGATGGCCGCGTCGTGGTTCGCTAAAAGGCTATCGAATATCGAAGATGAAAACGCCGGCGAGAAATCGCCGGCGTTTTTTGTCACGGCCCCTGTGACGCCGACCGCTCGCGCGGCGCGAACATGTAGATGATCAGCGAAACGGCCAGCACGATGCCAAAGGCGACAAACAGGGTGCCGTAAATGACGTCGGGCGCGACCGCGGCGAGTTCGGCCGCCTTGACGTAGCGACCGGACAGCCACTGCGCGAGCGCGGCACCGACGAAGAACAACAGGTTGATCATGGTCACGCCCTGCCCAACGAGATGCGACGGCAGGAAAGCCCGTGTATGCGCCAGGAGAATCGCGGCGCCGGCACCGAAGCTTGCGGCAATGAGGAGCAGAGTGAGAGCCAGCGCTCCCGAGGCGGCGCCAAAAAGACCCAGCACGATCCAGGCGACCACGGTGACAGCGAGTCCTGCCGCTACCGAGATTTTGGCGTCGCCCAACATGCGATTAAGCGGCGCATAGAAAACCGCGCCGAGAGCGAAGGCCAGGCCCATTACGGTGGCGGCAAGACCGACATCATGCGCGCTGTAGCCGTGCACCTTTTCCAGATAGGGAGCGATCCATAGCCCGCGCACGGCCGCCACCGGCGCGTAACTGATGAAGGCGACCGGCACGAGGAACCAGAGCGGGCGGATAGCGAGGACCTGTTTCGTCGCGTCAAGCGCGGTCACCCTGCCGCCGGGCGCTTCAACACGCGCAGGGTCGCGCAGCACCAAGACGATCAAAAGAAGACCAAAGGCCGTGACAGCGGCCATGCCGAACATCGTCGGCCGCCACCCGAACGCTTCGACGGCGAGCGTCAACGGAGAGCCGCTTAACGGATCGCCGAGCATGCCGAAACCGAACAGCATCGACGACAAAGTCGCGAACCGTTCAGGCGGATACGCCCGGCCGATGAAGTAGAAGCCCGCCATCATCACCGGCGAGAAGCCGGCGCCGAGCAGCGCCATGGCCAATGTTGCATGCCAGGGCTGGAACGAGACGCTCAGCAACACGCCGCCCGCGACGGCCGAGGCCAGACTCAAGATCAGAATGCGGAGCGGCCCCAAGCGGTCGAGCGACAGCGCAACCGGCACCTGCGTCACCGCGAAGGCCAGCAGGAAGGCGGCCTGCAGGCTGGCAAGACCGGCGGCATCGAGACCGAGCTCGCGCGACAGATCGCCGGCAACGACGGCGAGAAACGGCCGATAGAAATTGCCGAGGAAGTAAGGAAGGAGGAGGGAGAAGAAGAGCACGGCGTCGATTTTTTCTGTTTTTGAACGCCTTCGCTAGCAAGTGGTACAGGCGGGTGGACTTGAACCACCGACCTCCGGTTCCACAGACCGGCGCTCTAACCAACTGAGCTACGCCTGCAAAGTGATGACGTGACGACCGGGCGATACCGCTTGGGCCTCACAGGCTGCGGGACGCAAAAGGCCCCGCGCGCGGCGCGAACCTAAGAGCCGCATCCGCCTTTGGCAAGCGGTTTGGGCCCCGGACGGCGGCGAATTGCTGGCCTGAAGCGGAGCAGAACCAGCCGCAAAACGCCAAAAGAAAGGCCCGGGCGGTCGACCCGGGCCTTGGATGTAGGTCTGGTGTCCCGGAAGGCCGATTACGCGGCCTTGCTGAACTTGGCGAAGCTTTCCTTGATCGGCTCGGCGGTCTCGATCGCGACCTTCTGGGCGTGCTCGGAGAGCTCCTTGGCCTGGGCGTTGAGCGCGTCGAAGCGGTTGCGCCAGTAAGCGGTGGTGAGGGCGATGACGTCCGAGTACGACTTCGCGCCCATGAGTTCGGCCATCAGGTCGTAGGCGGCGTTCGAGTTGGCGCGCGCCGTCTCGATCAGCTTGACGCCGTAATCGGCGCAGCCCTTCGAGGCGATCGAATAGGTCGTCTCGAGCGTTTCGGTCGCCGTTTCGGCGTTGGCCTTCATCTTGTCGTAGCCTTCCTTCGCCTGGGCGATGCCCTTCTCGGCGAATTCGCGGAATGCCGGCGGCACTTCCACATTCGGCACTTCGAACTTGGGCATTTGGAACATCGCGTCGGTGTTGAACGCGACGACTTTCGGCGTATCGGTTTCGTCGGACATGATCGTCATCCTTTTGGCGAGGACGTTTTTCCGGCGGCGCTGGGCGGCCGTCCTCTGGCTCAATGCGGCCTGCGCCTTACATTCACCCGCGCGCACGACGGCGGCGGAAACTACTAAAACAAATATAGGCCAAGCCGAGTGCATTGCAACAGAAAAATATTGCAATGCAACATAAAATCGCGTGGGCCCGCTTTGACCCGCCTAAGCCACTGCAAGCATTCAGTATTCCCCCCGGAGCTGGTGTTGTCCGGTGGCCCGGCCCTTGGCGCCGCGTCCGGCGCAGCGTCTACTTCGGCGTCATCTTGCTGGCGTGCTCCGAAAGCGCCTTGGCCTGTTCCGAGAGCGCCGCGATCTGCGCCTTGATGTAATCGACCTGCAGCTCGGTCACTTCCTTGGGATCCTTGGCCCGCAGCAGGCGCTGGGCGAAATCGAATGAGTTGGTGAGATTGCGTTCGGCGAAGGTCATGGCGAGCTGGCCGGCCTCGCGGACGCTGGTCTGCAGGGTCTTGGCCTGCGTCTCGGCCGTGCCGACGGCATGTTTGCTGGCGGCGATGAAACTATCGAAAGCCTGCTTGGCCTGCTCGACGCTCTTCTCCGCGAATTCGCGCATCTCAGCGGGGATTTCGAACTTTGGATCCTGCGCCATAGTCAGCTCCTTCCGAAATTGCCGAACCGAACCTGATCGGGCTCACTTATAGCCAGCCCGTTCGAGCGGATGTATGACGGCCCGCCCCGGCTCCCGATGCCGCCAATTGTCCCAGTTAAGGTTACCGTCCTATGACCGAGGGCGATAGGGCCCGGATCGTGGACGGCCGGTGGCCCCGCGCCTATTAATGCTTTGTTAGCCGTAACAGTTGCGGCTCAGTGCGGCGCGTAAATGAGCGGGACCAACGACCAACACCTCTGGCTCGACGACCCTCGTCTGGCCGATTATGCCCTCGCTCCCGTGCCCGTGTGGCTCTGGCGGGAGGATGGTACCAGCGTGCTCTGGGCCAACGCGCCGGCCGCCGCGATCTTCGACGCCGCCTCATCGGCGGACCTCGCGCAGCGGCGATTCGACTCCGGTCATCCGGTGGCGACGCAGATCAAACGCCTTGCTGGCACGCTGCCGGGCGGCGGCACCAAGCGCCTCGAGCGGCTGCGCGGTTTCGGCGCGCCGCTGGGCAGCGCGCTCACCTGCTTCTGCGCGCGCGTCACGCTGCCCGATCATGCGGCCGCCATCCTCGTCGTTTCGACCGAACGCGTGGCGCGGGATTTGAGCCTGCCGGAACGAGCGCATCGCCTCGTCGCCGATGTCGACAGACCCGCCGCGGTGTTTTCGGCGGACGGCGAATTGATCAGCGCCAACGCGCCGGCGCGCCAGCGCCTCGGCGACAAGCGCGACATCGCCGCGCTCGGCCTCGACAAGCTGGCGCGCGAAGCCACCCGCAACGGCCGAGCCGAAGGCGACTTCGCGTTCGGCTATGCGATCATGCGCAAACTCGGCGCCGGACAGACCGTCGCCCTGCTGTTGCAGTTCACCGAGCCCAAGCCCGTGCTGCAGCCGCCGGCACCACACGACGTCGTGGAGATGACGCCGACGAAGCTGAAGCCCGCGCCGGACGCGCCGCGGCCGCAGGCCTATCGTTTCGTCTGGCAGATGGATGCGGCGACGCATTTCACGCAAGGCATGGAGAACTTCGCGCGCCTGCTCGGGCCGGAAACGGCATCCGTGCTGCTGCGCTCGTGGCCCGACATCGCGCAAACCTTGAACATCGACACCGACGGCCGCGTCGCGCGCGCATTGGCGGCGCGCGAAACCTGGAGCGGCATTGTCGTCGAGTGGCCGATGGACGGCTCGGATGAGCGCGTCGCCATCGAGATGTCGGGCCTGCCGACTTTCGACCGCGAGCGCCGTTTCACCGGCTTCCGCGGCTTTGGCATCTGCCGCGCCGGCTTGCGCGACATCGATGCGGTCGCCGCCGTCCCGCCGCCGAAACCGGCCGAACCGGCGCCCGCCAAGGTGCTCGCCTTCCGTCCGGCAACGCCCGAGCCGCAGCCGCCCGCGCCACCGATCGCTCCGGTCGCGGAGCCGGAACTCGCGACGGACAAGCCTTCGCTCACGCCGAATGAGCACAGCAATTTCGAGGAACTGGCGCGCGAACTCAATGCGCGGCTCAAGGGTGGCGGCGCAAAATCTCCGCAGCCCACGGATGAAGCGCCAGACTTCGGCTCCGAACCGCTTGTCGTGCCGCAGCCGGAGCCGCCGGCGCCGCGCGTGTCGGCGAGCGATGACAGCCGCGCCATTCTCGAGCGGCTGCCGCTCGGCATTCTGGTTTATCGCCTCAACAACCTGCTCTACGCAAACCGCGCCTTCCTCGACTGGACCGGCTACGACAGCCTCGCCACGCTCAACGAAGCCGGCGGTCTCGACAGCCTGTTCATCGAACCGACCGGCGGCGACGACCAAGGCAATGGCGCCAATTCGGCCAACAAGTCGCTCAACATCGCCACCGTCAACGGTCAGCAGAAGTCGGTGAAGGGCCGCCTGTTCAGCGTGCCGTGGGGTCAGGAGCCGGCGCTGGTGCTGATGATCCAGACCGGCGACGCGGAGAGCAAGCCGAACGAGGCGTCGCTGCGCCGTCTCGAATCCGAAGCCAACGAATTGCGCGCCGTGCTCGACACCGCGACCGACGGCGTGCTGCTGCTCAACCGCGCCGGCCGCGTACTCACCGCGAACCGCAGCGCGCAGGCGCTGTTCGGCTATGACGCCGCCGACTTCACCGAGCTATCGATCGATGATCTGTTCGCGCCGGAAAGCCGCCGCACCATGGTCGATTATCTCGACCGTGTTTCCGGCGACCGAGGCGCCATGCCGGATGCCGGCCGCGAGGCGATCGGCCGCTTCAAGCGCGGCGGGCTGGTGCCGCTCTATGTCACCATCGGCCGCATCGAGGATGGCGACAAGTACTGCGCCGTGCTGCGCGACCTCACCGCCTGGAAGCGCACCGAGGAAGACCTCATCAATGCGCGGCGCGAGGCCGAGCGCGCCTCGACCACCAAATCGGAATTCCTTGCCAAGATCAGCCACGAGATCCGCACGCCGCTCAGCGCCATCCTCGGCTTCTCGGAAGTGATGATGGACGAGCGCTTCGGCGCCATCGGCAACGAGCGATACAAGGAATACCTCAAGGACATTCACGCCGCCGGCGGCCATGTCATTTCGCTGCTCAACGACCTGCTCGATCTGTCGAAAATCGAGGCCGGCAAGCTCGACCTCACTTTCGTCAGCGTCAGCCTCAACGACATCGTGCAGGAATGCGTGGCGATGCTGCAGCAGGAAGCCAACCGCCAGCGCGTCATCATCCGCACCTCGCTGGCGCCGAACCTGCCGCCGATCGTGGCGGACGCGCGCTCGGTGCGGCAGATCGCGCTCAACATCCTGTCGAATTCGATCAAGTTTACCGGTGCCGGCGGTCAGGTGATCGTCTCGACGACGGTCAATGATGACAATGAAGCGAGCCTGCGCGTTCGCGACACCGGCGCCGGCATGAGCGAGCAGGAACTGCAGATGGCGCTGGAACCGTTCCGTCAGCTCGCCACCACCTCGCGCTGGGGCACAAGCGGCACCGGCCTGGGCCTGCCCATCACCAAGGCGCTGGCGGAGGCCAATCACGCCCGGTTCCGCATTACCAGCCGGCCCGAAGATGGAACTCTGGTCGAGGTCGCCTTCCCCGCGACCCGCGTGCTGGCGGAATAAAAATCGCCTGATAAGCTTGCCTTTCGGTCCGCCGCCCTCCAGGCGACGGGGAGAGGTGTCCATGAGTCGCCTATTCCGTTGCGCGATGCTGCTTGTCTCTGCGCTCGCGATTGCAAACCTCGCGCCCCCTGCCCGCGCCGCCGAGAAAGTCGATCTGCTGCTGGTGCTTGCGGCCGACGTGTCGCGCAGCGTGACCGGCAACAAGTTCAAGCTGCAGCGTGACGGCTACGCCGCAGCGATCGCCAATCCGAAAGTGCTCGAGGCGATCAAAGGCGGCCGCAATGGCCGCATCGCCGTGATGTTCATCGAGTGGTCCGGCGCCGGCAACCAGAAGGTCGTGATCGACTGGACCCTGATCGACGGTCCGCAGACGGCGCATGCCTTCGGCACCCGGCTGCTCGAAGAGCCCCGCGCCTTCGCCGACCGCACCTCGATCAGCGGCGGCATCGACCTTGCCATGGCCGAACTCGCCAAGGCGCCGTTCTTCTCGGAGCGGCAGACCATCGACGTCTCCGGCGACGGCACCAACAATTCCGGCCGCGATGTCAGTCTGGTGCGCGATGAAGCGGTCGACAAAGGCATCGTCATCAACGGCCTCGTCATTCTCAGCGATCAGCCGTTGCCTTGGAATCCCGACCACACCCATCCGCCCGGCGGGCTCGCCAAGTACTACCGCGACAATGTCACCGGCGGGCCGGGCAGCTTCGTGATGGAAGCCAGGGATTTCGAGTCGTTCGGCGACGCCGTGCTGAAAAAGATGATTGCCGAAATTGCCGACGCCTCGCGGCCCCTAGGCGCACCCATCGCGCGCTGAGAAACCGCCGACCGGCCGCTCCGCCATGACAGATTGTCGCAGCCCAAAACTGTTCTTTCAAACGGTTCTAACCGCCTCTGTTCTTGCTGCCTGACCAAGTCCTTCCGGTCACCCAAACGGAGGCCCTTACCCTGTAATTATTCTAAACTATTGTTTTATCGAAAGAATTTACATTGACCGTCTCCCGTCCGGGCTGCACAAAGGATCACTTGCGACCCGCCGCCCTCATGGCGCCGCCGGGTCCCTCGGAGGATCTCGATGTTCAAGCCCCTTCATGCCGTCTCACTCGCCGCCGTGCTGGTCGCCGGCGCCATTTCGCCCGCGCACGCGCAGGGTGAGGTCAACGTTTACAGCTACCGCGAAAGCAAGCTGATCCAGCCCTTGTTCAACGCCTTCACCAAGGACACCGGCATCAAGGTCAACGTCATCTCGGCCAGTTCCGGTCTCGAGCAGCGCATCAAGAGCGAAGGCGAGAACAGCCCCGCCGACGTGCTATTGACCGTCGATATCGGCCGGCTCGAGGCCGCCGTGAAGGCCGGCATCAGCCAGCCCATCGTCTCGGCCGAACTCGACAAGGTGGTGCCGGCGCAGTTCCGCGATCCGGAAGGCCACTGGTACGCCATCTCCATGCGCGCCCGCGTCGTCTACGCCTCGAAGGAGCGCGTGCAGCAGACGTCGCTCACTTATGAAGAGCTCGCCGACCCGAAGTGGAAGGGCAAGATCTGCATCCGCTCCGGCCAGCACATGTACAACAACGCGCTGATCGCGGCCTATATCGCGCATCACGGCGAAGCCAAGGCCGAGGAATGGCTCAAGGGTGTGAAGGCCAATCTGGCGCAGAAGCCGTCGGGCGGCGATCGTGAAACCGCGCGCGACGTAGCCGCCGGCAAGTGCGACCTCGGCATCGGCAACACCTATTACTACGGCCTGATGCAGGTGAACCCGCAGCAGAAGCCGTGGGCCGACGCCACCAAGGTGATCCTGCCGACCTTCGCGGGTGCCGGCACGCACGTGAACGTCTCCGGCGTCATCCTCGCCAAGCACGCGCCGCACAAGGCGCAGGCGCTGAAGCTGATCGAATGGCTCGCCGGCGAAAAGGCGCAGCACATGTATGCCGACGTCAACTACGAGTACCCCTTGCGGCCCGGTATCGCCATCAACCCGGTGATCGCGGCCTTCGGCCCCCTGAAAGCGGACCCCCTGCCGCTGTCCAAGATCGCCAATGAAAAGAAGGCAGCGGCGGCATTAGTTGATAAAGTCGGTTTCGATAACTGATCCGGTTTCGAGGCCCTCGACCATCATGCGTTTCGACACCGGCGGGCCCGGCGTGGGCGGGGGCGCGGGGGGGGTATGGGGAGG
>JAEZEY010000234.1 GCA_023432845.1 Pseudomonadota bacterium | reverse complement strand
CGACATCACCCTGCACGGCGAAACGGTGCAGTAAGCAAACACGCGGCGGCGCGGACTTCGGTTCGTGCCGCCGCAGTTCCAGCGGTAGGGGCGGAAACCCGGCACTGTCCCTTCCGTCGAGGCCCTCGGTTCGCAAGAGCCGGGGGCCTCTCATTTTGCGGGATCGGACCTTCGGCGGCCTGCGTCCTAGACCACTGCTGCCCGGATTTCAGCGAGACAGTCGCGGGGTGCGGCGTTCAGGTAAACAGCGACCTGTTTTCCTTGATGATCTCGGGCAACCGCTCCATCGTGCCCGACAAATGCTCGCGCATCGCTTCGGCGGCGGCTTCGCCGTCGCCGGCTTCGATCGCCTCTATGGCGGCCTTGTGGCCCTTGAGCACCGACATCATTTTCACCGCGCGCGGCAAATCAAGCGAACGCACGCGTGCGAGATTGCCGCACCGGGCCGTCACGTGGGCGTGCAGATTCGATTGGCCGACGCCGGCGAACAGCGCAGCGTGGAACGCTTCATCGAGCTGCCTGAACATGCCGGCCTGTTCGACGTCATCGACCAGCGCCTCCTGCATCTTGATGAAGCCCTTTGCTTTCGCCAACAGCGCAGCCGGCCGCAGCTTGGAGAGTTGACGCACGACTTCGCACTCGGTCGCGATGCGCAGAAAATGCTCCTCGCGGATACGCACGACGTCGATCTTGGTCACCTCGGTGCGCGACTGCGGATAGGAAACGACGAGGCCGTCCTGCTCGAGACGAAGGATCGCCTCGCGCACCGGCGACTGGCTGACGTTGAACTGCTCGGCCAGCTCCGCGCGCGACAACGTCGTTTGTGGCGGCAGCTGCAATGACACGATGCGGGAGCGCACTTCGGTATAGACGAGGGCCGAGGCCGGAATATGGGCACTGGTCCGGCCAAGTTCGTCGGTAATTTCCGCCATCCCGAATGAGAATGGGTTATTGCTCATTGCCCTGCTCTTTTGTCGTGCATCTTGGCCATCACCTGCTCCTACATCAGCGCCTTCGGGAGCAGCAGCGACAGTCCGGGTATGAGAGCGACAGCCACGAAGAAGAGCAGCATCGCGGCATAGTACGGGAGCGCTGCCTTGGTAAAGGCTCCGGTCTTGACGCCCAGGATACCGCACACGGTGAACATGATGACGCCCACCGGCGGGGTCAATCCGCCGAAGTTGATGAGGCTCACGATCAGGATGCCCATGTGTACCGGATCGAACCCGGCCTGCGTCAGCACCGGCAACACGATCGGCGTCACTAGAAGAATGTTGGCGGCGCCTTCCAGAAACATGCCGCTGACGATCAGCAGCAGCGTCACGAGTACAAGAATGGCGGCCGCCTCACTGGTCAATGATGTCACGAATTCGGTGATTTGCTGCGGGCCGCGCTCGATGGTGACTGCGTAGCCGAGCACCGCCGCCATCATGATCAGCAGCATGATCATGCCGAGATCGGTGATCGAGTCCTTGACCGCATCGTAGAAGCGCGCCCAGGTCAGATCACGGTAGATGAAGATGCCGATGAACAGCGCATAGAATACCAGGAAGGCCCCGGCTTCCGTCGCTGTGAACCAGCCGAAGCGAAAGCCGACGATCAGCACGACCGGGAATGCCAACGCCCATATGCTCTCGACGAAGCTCGCAGCAAGCTCTCGGAAAGCCGGCATGTGTGGCAGGTCCGCCTTATAGCCGTTGCGCTTGGCGACGATGTAGGCCGTCACCATCAGCAAGACGGTGAGGAAGAGTCCGGGCAGAACGCCGCCGAGAAACAGCTGGCCGATCGACACATTGTTGATGAAGCCGAACAGGACGAGACCGATGCTGGGCGGGATCGTCGCCGTGATGATCGAGCCAAAGGCGAGCACGGCCGCTGTCGCGGCTTTCGAGTAACCGCCCTTGGCGATCATGCCCGGGCCAAGCAGCCGCGCCTCCATCGAGGCGTCGGCGACGGCCGAGCCCGAAATGCCGCCCATGATCAGGCTGAGCACGATCGACACCTGACCGAGCCCGCCGGCCATCCAGCCGGTGAGCAGCCGGGCAAAGTTCACCAGCCTTTCCGTAATCCCGGTCGCATTCATCAGGTTGCCGGCGAAAATGAAGAACGGCACGGCGAGCAGCGGAAAGCTCTGCGTCGCCGTCACCATCTTCTGAACGGCCACCGTCGGCGGCATCGTGCCGGTGACGAGGAAGACAGGAATTGAAGCCAGCGCCAGCGCGAAAGCGATTGGCATTCCCAAAATCAGAAACAGGGCGAACAGCCCGGCAATCGTCAACAGCATCAGACTTCGTCCCAGTTCCTGATCCGCTGGAAGAGCTGGACCAGCAGGGTCCGTATCAACAGCCCGAAGCCGACCACCATCGAGCCGTGGTAGTAGGACCCGGGCAATTGCAATGCGCCGTCGAGGCGCGAATGAATGAGGATGGTGTTGTTCCAGGCGTAGTAGAACAACATCGCCAGCAGCCCGATCATCACCAGGATATTCGCGATTTCCGTCGCCTTGCGGATGGACGGCGGAACATTGTCGAGCATGATCTGCATGCCGAAATGCCTGTTCGTCTGCATGCCGAGATCGGCGGCGATGACGACGAGCCAGACGAACAGCAACTGCGCCACCTCGACCGACCAGATGATCGGCATTCCCATGCCGCGGGTGACCGCGGCGATCCCCACCAGGATCACCACGGCGCCGAGCAGAAGACCCGCACAGGCATACTCGATGCGTTGGAGCATTGGTTTTCTCTCATGGGCATCCGGATTTCGGATTGCCCGTGCGGGTCGTTGCGGCTTATCGGCCAAGCATGCGGTTGACGATCTCTGCTTCCTTGTCGAGCTTGAGCTTGCCGTAGACGGGCTTCACCGCCGCCTTAAACGGGGCAAGATCGACGGTACGGATTTTCACGCCCGAGGCTGCGACTTTCTCCATCGCCGTCTTGCCGAGCTTGATCGTCAGGTCGGATGCATAGCGCCCGTTCTCGACCGCGAGGTCGCGGACGATCTTCTGGTTCTCGGGCGAGATCTGATCCCAGGCCTTGGCGCTGACCACGAGCGCGGTCACCAACTGGATATGGCCGGTCTCGGTGACGTCCTTGATGACCTCATGAAGCTTGGCGCCCAGGATCGCGGTGGGCTGCGCTTCGGCGCCATCGATCGTCTTCAGCTGCAGCGCGGAGTAGACTTCGCCCCAGGCGATCGGCGTCGGCTCGGCGCCCATGGCACGGATCGTCTCGATCCAGACCGGCGCGCCGATGGTGCGCATGCGCACGCCTGAAAGATCGGCCGGCGCGGACACCGGCTTCTGTGTGAGCAGATGGCGCGGGCCCTGGTACCAGTTCGATGCCAGCATCACGAGGCCGGACTTCTTTTTCAGTTCCTCGCCCCAGCCGAGATATTCCTTGGAGAGCGCGAACTTGTCGGCCTGTTCGTAGGTGTCGAACAGAAACGGCGCCGACATGATGGCCAGCGACGGCACGAAGCTCGACAGCCGCGCGACATCGGTCACGGTGCCGACATTGGCGCCGGCTCGCGCCTGATCGATCATTTCGGTGGTGTCGCCGAGTTGCGAGTTGTGAAAGACCTCGACCTTCACCTCGCCCTTGGTCGCCTTGGCGACATCGGCCTTGAACTTGTCCAGGCCCTGCCCCATCGGATCGTCCGGCGCCAGCACGGTGCCGATCCGCAGGACGGTGGCAGCGGTCGATGGCAGCGGCGCCGCTAAGACCGCGGCAAGCGCAACGCAGAGTCCGAGTCCCTTAATGCTGAGATTCATTGGCTTCCTCCCCATGCTGTCACCGCAGGTTCGCGGCAACTAATATATTAGTTATTCTAAAATACTAATTGGGTCGGCACTGGCAAGTCAACCGCGCGGTGCTCGGCCTGGGTTGCCTCCGCAAGGCGGCGACGGCCGCCACTCCGCAGAATAAAATTCAGATCGAGCAATGAGTTAAGTGGACTTTCGGGCCCTGTCCGCAGACGCGAAAAACACCGAAAGGCCGACATAGTTTATCAGGTCTTAACCTCGGCCCTCCTATTGTGCTTCACGTTTGGCCGCGGGGTCCCCGCGCGATCCCGACTGTCGGAAACCGGCAATTGGTGTGATCGCGCCAACCCTCCCCGGCAATGTGTCGTTGATGTCCATGCAGTCCGCCCAGCGTGAAAATCCCAACTCCGACGCGGCGGCGGCCGAGAACAGCCGCTCGCCCTTCGTGCGGCTGACCGACCTGATCGCCGGCATCCCGCCCGGCAAGCCGGTCATCAACCTGTCGGTCGGCGAGCCACAGCACGCCGTGCCGGATTTCGTCGGCCCCGTGTTGGCGCAGCACATTGCCGAATTCGGCAGATATCCTGCCAACAAGGGCACCGACCCGTTCCGCCAGGCGGTCGCGCAATGGCTCGGCCGCCGCTACAAACTCGACAAGCCGATCGATCCGGAGCGCGAAGTGCTGGTGCTCAACGGCACCCGCGAGGGCCTGTTTCTCGCCGCCATCGCCGCCAAGCGCTACGTCAAGAACCGCGCCGGAACACCGGCGATGCTGATCCCCAATCCATTCTACGCCGCCTACGCCGCCGGCGCGGCAGCGGCCGAATGCGAACCGGTCTATCTGCCGTGTCGCCGCGAAACCGGCTTCCTGCCCGATCTCGACGCGCTCGACCCAGCGCTGCTCAAGCGCACCGTCGCCTTCTACTTCGCCTCGCCGGCCAACCCGCAAGGCGCCGTCGCCGACCGTGCCTATCTCGACAAGCTCGTCGCGTTGTCGCACCGCTACGGTTTCATCATCTTCGCCGACGAGTGCTATTGCGAGATCTACAGCAAGGACAAGCCCGCCGGCATGCTGGAAGCTGCCGGCAGCGGTTTTGCCAACACCATCGTTTTCCATTCGCTGTCGAAACGCTCGAACCTGCCTGGCCTGCGCATGGGCTTCGTCGCCGGCGATGCGAAATTCCTCGCGGCCTTTCTTGAATTACGAAACGTCGCCGCGCCGCAGGTGCCGGTGCCGCTGCAGCATGTCGCTGTCGCCGCCTACAATGACGAAGCGCACGTCATCAGGAACCGCGAACTCTATAATGCCAAATTCGATCTCGCCGACCAGATCATTGGCGATCGTTACGGCTACAAGCGCCCGGCCGGCGGCTTCTTCCTCTGGCTCGATGTGTCGAAGCAGGGCGGCAGCGAAATCGCGACCAGGCGCCTGTGGTCCGAGGCCGGCGTGCGCGTCGTTCCCGGCAAATATCTGGCGCGCGATCAGGCCGACGGTTCCAATCCCGGCGCCGACTACATCCGCGTCGCCATGGTGCAGGACGCCGAAGCCACCGCCGAGGCGCTGCATCGCATTGTGGAAGTTCTGGGCTGACAATGAATTATTCACCGGCGCTGGCTCAAAAAGGTGATGTGAAGAGGCACTAGAGAGACGAATGGCAGCCACCGACCGCAATCTCGATGTCGTCGCTTTTGTCGCGGATCACTTCCGCGACATTCTGCGCCGCCGTCTGAGCGAACTGGCGGGGCTGGCGCTGCTCTCCTGCGCGCTGCTTGGCGCCATCGCGCTCGCCACCTGGTCGGTGCAGGATCCCTCGCTCAGCCACGCCACGCAGAAGCCGATCAACAATCTGCTCGGTCTGCCCGGCGCCATCTTCGCCGACCTGGCGATGCAGCTGCTCGGCCTCGCCAGCGTGCTGCTCCTGCTGCCGGAAGCGATCCTCGGCTGGCGGCTCTTGTCGCACAAGCCGATCGGCGAAGGCTGGCGTACTTTGGTCTGGATTCTCGCGGCGTTTCTGGCCGCCGGCTTTGCCTCGACGCTGCCGCGCATCGGCACCTGGCCGCTGCCGACCGGGCTTGGCGGCGCCTGCGGCGATGCCGTGCTCATCCTGCCGGCGCTGATCCTCGGCTCCGCCTTCAAAGGCGTCGGCCTGATCGTTGTCGCCGTCGTTCTGGCGCTGATGGCGGTCTTCGCCGTCGCGGT
>JAEZEY010000188.1 GCA_023432845.1 Pseudomonadota bacterium | reverse complement strand
AGTCAAGGACATCCGCAACTACATCAAGCGCGGCAAGCTGTGGGACGCCTTCGTGTCGGACGAGCGCCCTGTCCTGCTGATCGACGAGATCGACAAGGCCGACATCGAGTTTCCGAACGACCTGCTGCTCGAACTCGACCGCATGGAGTTCTACGTCTACGAGACTGGCGAGACTGTGAAGGCCCGCCGCCGCCCGATCGTCATCATCACTTCGAACAACGAGAAGGAGTTACCGGACGCGTTTCTGCGTCGCTGCTTCTTCCACTACATCCGCTTCCCCGATCCGGAGACGATGGCCGCTATTGTCGAGGTGCACTATCCCGGCATCAAGCAGCGGCTGGTCTCCGAAGCGCTCAAGCTGTTCTATGACATCCGCGAGGTGCCAGGCATCAAGAAGAAGCCGTCGACCTCCGAATTGCTCGACTGGCTCAAGCTCTTGATGGTCGAGGATATCGGCCCCGAGACCTTGCGCGAGCGCGACCCGAAGAAACTGATCCCGCCGCTGCACGGCGCGCTCTTGAAGAACGAACAGGACGTGCATCTGTTCGAGCGGCTGGCGTTCATGACGCGACGGGATGGCCGCTGAGCCGCTCTTACGCCGCCGGCTTCTTCTTCGGCTTCACCGCTGGCAGCCTGACCACCTCAGTCTCGCCGTCGCCCGGCTCGCCGGCCACGTCGTCACCGGCCGGCGCCGCGTCATCCGATCGCGACCCTGACGGTTTCTCCCCTGCCGGCTTAGGCCGCTGACTGGGTTTGGCGCTTGCCGGTTTCGACGCTTCGGCAATGGCGTCTTCACCCTCCGGCTTGTTCAGCCAGCCCTGCACTTTCGCGTAAGTAACAATCTTCTCGCCGACCGCGCGGCCGAGCTTGCGCGCCGCCGCCTCGACATCGGACGACAGCTTCTCCTTGGCGCCTTCGAGGCTCGCCAGCACAGCGGCGATTTCCGAATTGTTGGCCGTCGCCGCCTTGCCCGACGGCAGCTTCGCGTTCGCTTCAGCGGAGAAGCTGAGAAGCTGGCGCTTGCCCAGGCTCGAGAAGGACGACATCGTCATGTCTGCGGTCACGTTGCTCTTGCCGCTGCCGATGCCGGCTTCGTTCTTCCGCGCATTGGCGTCGGACGGCCGCAGGCGGCCAGTAACCACGACAGCGTTCGACGCCGGCTTGAGTCCCTCCTCGGCGCCGGGCTGCGCGTCGAGACCGGCCTCGCGCAAGGTGGCGACGGTCGAGGCGACGATCTCGTCATTGACGCGATCCATGGTGCGCGGCTTGCGCTCATGCGTCGGGAAGGCGCCGATCTTGCGCTCGAGCCGCGCGGTGTAGCCGCGGTCAATCAGCAGCACCTCCGGGGCGACCACGAAGTCCGTGACGACGATGGTCTTCGGTCGCGGCGAGGACGATCCCGACGCGCCGAGTTTGCTGGAGGGCAGATTGGAATTGGTATCGACGCAGCCCGCAACAAGGAGGGCCGCCGCGCAGGCGGTCAGGATTCTCATGGACGGAAAGCTCGGCGTTCGTGAGTGTTGGCAGCCTACCACAGGCCGGGAATATCGAAGGACCTCGTAAGTCCTATTCCCACCTGTACCTGGTTGATCGAGCCGCGCTGCGTGACCAGAGGAGACTTGGCCGCATCGCCGGCGAGTTGCTCATACTCCAGAAACCAGTAGCTGCGCCAGTTGGGATCGATCTGATAGCTGACTTGCGCACCGGCGCCCCACGACTTGAGGCCGCCGCTTGCCGAATAAACAGGCAGGCCGGACGCCGACGACTGGCCTGAGGTAATCGAATAGTAGGGCGAAAGCGCCTCGGCATTGGCGGCACTGAGGCGCGGGCCGCCGGACAAGGTCAGCCGTTCGGTCAGCGGCATGACGATGTCGGCGGACAGGTCGCCGACAATTCCCTCATGGCCGCCGAAACCTCGACGCACCTCGAGTCGCGTGCGCAGCCAGTCCGACGGCCAGTATTCGGCGAAGGCGCCCGCTTCGAACGTCCAGCCGACATCGCCGAGGCCTCGCAGTACAATGTCGTCGCTCTCCTTGCGCGGCAGCTTCACCTTGATAGCCGGGCCGAACTTGAAGGGCCCCGAGTCGATGAGCGCCGCGCCGCCGCCATCGCGGGGGCTGCGGAACCGCGCGGGCGTGCCGGCTCGGCGAAAACTGAAAACAGGGACGGGCCTCAGGATGTCGTTCTTGCTGCCCTCGAACTCCGGCAGCACGCGACCTTCGACGCCGAGGGTCAGGGTCCAGTCGGTCGAACGCTTCGGCTGATCGGCAAAAGCCGGAACGACGGCAAGGAGCACGCCGAAAGCGGCGGAGACTGATGTCGTAATGCTTATTGCGCGCATGCTGACGAATACCCCCGGGACACCGGTCAACCGGCGAATCCGCCGGGAGGTTTCCACCATGAGGCTCAATTCTTAATGGGTGGTGCTTTCCGGTGACGGTGCGGCATCCGGCGGCGCGGAACCTTCCGGCTCGCTCTTCTTCGCCTTGCGCCGCCTGGGACGATTTTTGCGGCGTTCAGTCTGTCCCTCGGACGACGTTCCGGCGGACGCATCGACGAGGGCCGGTTCCGAGGCTACCGGCGCCGCCGCGACTTCCTCAGCGGGCATGTGCTCAAGCGGAACGACCGGCCCGGCGGCGGCGACCGCGGCCGCTCGCTCCTCTTTGGCGAGACGGCGCCGCTCGCGATAACCCGAGACGGCGCCAGCTGCCGCTGCCGCAGCGCTGCGCCACCAGTACAGCCCCTGCGCCACGGCAGCCCCGGTGCGGCCCCCTGCCCAGACCAACTCGTAGGGCGCGAACAGACGCCAGGTGTCGTCGCCCTCAACGATGCCGCGTGCGATCAACTCGCCGGCCATCGCTGTGGTGTTCAGGCCGTGGCCGGCAAAACCGCTGGCGACCCAGACGCCTTCGGACATCTCACCGATCTGTGGCATGCGATGGATGGTGCGGCCGAGCGTGCCGGACCAGATCTGCGCAACCTCGACGGGGCCGAGCCCGGGAAACTTGCGCGCAATGTCGGAGGCCAGCGCGCCGGCAAAGCGCCCGGCATCGGCTTGCCAGAACCGGATTCGCCCCGAAACCATCAGCCGGTCGCCATCGACGATACGATAGTGGTTGTCGGCGCGGTCGGTGTCGCTGACAGCGCCGCGATAGCGCACGAACTGCTGCAGCCGCTCGCCGAACGGCTGTGTCACCATCACGTAGGTCGTGACCGGCAGCAAGGTCGCGGACAGTGACGGCATCAGACCGCCGAGTTGCACATTGCCGGCGAGCACTACATGGGCGGCGCGCACCCGGCCGTTCGGCGTGGCGATGCGCTTGCGCACGCCGGCCGGATCGATCGCCAGCGCTGGCGTATCCTCGAAAACGCGACAGCCGGCGTCGACCGCGAGCTGGGCGAGACCCAGCGCGTAATTGAGCGGATGGATGTGGAAGGCATTGCGGCAATGCACGGCGCTGAAATAGCGTTGGCTCGCAAGTTCGGCGCGCACCTGCTCGATCGGCCACATCTCGACGTCGGCGCCGATCCAGCGCAGCCGCTCGACGTCGGCGCGCACCCGGTCGGGTTCGTCGGTCTGGTGCACCCTGAGCCAACCCGGTACCGGGTCGACGCCCGGCGGGTTGTTGTCGGCGATGGTGCGGCGGACGTAATCGACGCCCTGTTCCGACAGCGCCCAGAGCTGCTTGGTGTGATCGAGGCCGATGCGCTCGACCATGGCGTCGATGCTTTCGGCAAACCCGGGCAGCACGAAGCCGGTATTGCGGCCCGAGGCCGCCTCCGCGATGCGGCCGCCTTCGAGCACGGCCACCGACCAGCCGCGCCGGGCGACCTCGAGCGCGGTGGTCAGGCCGGCCAGACCGGCACCGATCACGCAGACGTCGACATCCAGATCAAAGCCGAGCCGCGGATGATGGGGCCGCGCCACGCCCGTCGCCTCGTGCCAGGTCTCGGGCGAAGACTCAGGTCTGGGATCGGAATCGGTCATCCGCTGAGGTCTCGTGTCGCAGCGCCCTGTCACCGTTTCGGCCTATTGCCGGTCCGAACTGGTGTCGCCAAGGGGTGATAGTCTGTCGCAGATTCGAACCCCTTAGCCCATCGCCCTGCCC
>JAEZEY010000134.1 GCA_023432845.1 Pseudomonadota bacterium | reverse complement strand
CTATCTGATGCATCGCGGCCAGGTCGGCGAGAGCAAGCCCTGGCCGTTCGAGAAGAAGTAACACGCTGTCATTCCGGGGCGCAGCCGCAGGCTGCGAACCCGGAATCCAGACGCGAAGTATGAATTTGTTTCTGGATTCCGGGTCCGGCCCCATAGCGCGTCGAAGACGCGCGTAAACGCGCTTATGGGCCGTCCCGGAATGACAGTGAAAGTCGAGGCCGAACCTAGTGTCAAACACCCACGCCAAAGTCGAAGCGGCGATCAAGGCTTTCGCCAAGGGCGAGCTCGTCGTCGTCACCGATGACGACGACCGCGAGAACGAGGGCGACCTGTTCGTCGCTGCCTCGCTGTGCACGCCGGAGAAGATGGCCTTCATCATCCGCCACACCTCCGGCATCGTCTGCGCGACTATCACCACGGCCGACGCACAGCGTCTGCATCTCGATCCGATGGTGGCCAAGAACGATGCGCCGCTCGGCACTGCCTTCACCGTCACCATCGATCTCAAGCACGGCACGACCACCGGCATTTCGGCCGAAGAGCGCACCAACACCGTGCGGGCGCTCGCCAACGACAATATCGGCGCCGCCGATTTCGTGCGTCCCGGCCATGTGTTTCCGCTGGTCGCGCGCGAAGGCGGTGTGCTGATGCGCACCGGCCATACAGAGGCCTGCATCGATCTGTGCAAGCTCGCCGGTCTGCCGCCGGTCGGCGTGCTGTCCGAACTGATGAACGACGACGGCACCGTGATGCGCGGGCCGCAGGTCGCGGCCTTCGCCGAGAAGCACAAGCTGATCCAGATCTCGGTCGCCGATCTCATTGCCTACCGGCAGGCGCGCGAGAAGCTGGTGACGCGGGTCGGTACTTTCTCGCTCGATTCCGAAATCGGTCCCCTCAAGGGCTACGCCTTCGTCACGCCGTTCGACGAGGTGCATCACATGGCTTTCGTCTATGGCGATCTCGGTGACGGCAAGGACGTGCCGGCGCGCCTGCACCGCGCCGACGTCATCGGCGACGTGTTCGGCGGCGGCAAGGCGATCCACGCCTCGCTGGCGCGCTTCAAGGCGGCCGGCCGCGGCGTCATCGTTTATCTGCGCGACGGCACCGCCGGCGTGCCGGTTGCCGCGATTCCGAAAGGCGAGGCCACCGGCACGGAAACCGCCCGCTCGCAGCAGTGGCGCGACGTCGGCGTCGGCGCTCAGATCCTCAAGGACCTTGGCATCTCCTCGATCCGGCTGATGACATCGAGCCAGCGCACCTATGTGGGCCTGAGCGGCTTCGGCATCGAAATCGCCGGCACCGACATATTGGAATGCTGAAGTCCGTCCGCTTTTTTTGACGCGTTTTCTTTACGCGAACCGGCTTCCACTTCGCTTGAAAACGCGATGATCGGCCTTTTTTCCGGCCGATAGCCGTGCCAGCATGATTCTCCTGTGCGTTGACGCAGGAGGGCGGCATGAGGCGGTTTCGTCTTTATGGTGCTGTCGGGGGTGGTCTTGCCGCCGCTTTATGCGCTGTTTATGCGCTCGCCGCCGCCCCGCATAAGCGGCTTGCCGACCTCAGGCCCACCGCCATTCCGGTCGATGTCGAGCTCGTGCTCGCCGTCGACATTTCCTATTCGATGGATCCGGACGAACAGGCGCTGCAGCGGCAGGGCTACATCCAGGCCCTGACCTCGCGCGAGTTCCTCAACGCCATCCGCGAGGGCGGTCACGGCAAGATCGCCGTCACCTATTTCGAATGGGCCGGTCCTGCCACCCAGAAGATCGTGATGCCGTGGCGTCTGATCGACGGACCGGAGGCGGCCGATGCCGTGGCGGCCGAGATCGCGCGCGCGCCGACCAGCCGCGCCTCGCGCACCTCCATCTCGAGTGCGCTCAAGTTCGCCCGCACCTTGTTCGACGACAGCGGTTATCGCGGCGTGCGCCGGGTGATCGACGTCTCCGGCGACGGCGCCAACAATTCCGGGCCGTTGGTGGCGCCGACGCGCGACGAGATCGTCAAGGAAGGCATCACCATCAACGGTCTGCCGCTCGTGCTCAAGCGGCTCAATTATGCGACCATGGATATCGAAGACCTCGACATCTATTACGAGGACTGCGTGATCGGCGGCCCCGGCGCCTTTGTCATTCCGATCCGCGAGCGCGACAAATTCATCGAGGCAACGCGGCAGAAGCTGGTGCTCGAAATCGCCGGATTGCAGCCGGAGGCGAAGGTCGTATCCGCGAGTGCCGACAAGCCGCGCATCTCCTGCACCATCGGGGAGAAGATCTGGCGCGAGCGCTGGGGCGACGGGATGGATTTTCGGTAACTCGCCGAACCAACCTTTGTCATGGCCGGGCACAGTGCCTGCCTAAGCGGGATCACCGGGTCGCGCCGCTTCGCGGCGGCCCGGTGATGACAGGTCATTTTTCAAACCGTCCCACCACCTCGACATGATGCGAGTAGCGGAACTGATCGACCGGAGTGACGCCGGCGAGCTTGTAGCCGCCGGCCATGAGAATGCGCGCGTCGCGGGCGAAGGTCGTCGCTTCGCACGACACCGCGATCACCAGCGGCACCTTGCTTGACGCGATTTCGTGCGCCTGACGCTCAGCGCCTTGACGCGGCGGGTCGAACACCACGGCGTCGAAGCCCTTCAACTCCATCCCCACCATCGGATTGCGGAACAGGTCGCGGGCGCGCGCCTCGACCGGCTTCAAACCCGGTGCGCTCTTGACGCCGCGCTCCAGCGCCTTGATCGCGCTTGCCTCGCTGTCCGCCGCCAGAACGCGCGCCGTCTCGCCGAGCCGCAGCGCGAAGGTGCCGATGCCGCTGAACAGATCGGCGACACGTTTCGCCTTGCCGACATGCTTGACGACCAGCGCTGCCAGCGCCGCTTCGCCTTCGGCGGTTGCCTGCAGGAAGGCGCCGGGCGGCAGCGGGACAGTGGCGCGGCCGATCTTCAGCGTCGGCTCTATCCGCTGCAGCACCAACTCGCCGTGGCGGGTGATGCGGGCGAGTCCGTATTTGTCGGCGAGCTTCGCGAGTTCGGTGAGCCGCGCGGTCGAGAGCGGCCCGGAGCCGCGCACATCGACATCGAGGCCGCGATCGCTCGCCGTGACGTGAATATCGAGCGGCTTGTTGGTGGGCTTGAGCACGTCGGCGATGGCCCACGACACCGGAATGGTGCCGGCGAGACCGGGCGCGAGAATGGGACATTCATCGATGGCGACGATGTGATGTGCGCGCGGTGCGGCAAAGCCGACTTCGAGCAGATCGCCATTGCCGCGGCGCGCATGCAACACGGCGCGGCGGCGGCCTTTGCCATGGGCATCGACGATCGGATCGACCGGCGCGACGATGTCGTGAAGCGCCAGCGCTTCGACGACGAGATCGCGTTTCCAGATCAGATATTCGGCGTGCGACCAATGCTGCATGGCGCAGCCGCCGCAAACGCCGAAGTGCTTGCAGATCGGCTGCGCGCGTTCGTGACTCGGCTTGTCGACATGCAGCAGACGGCGCCGGTCCGGATGGCCCGGCATGCGCTCGACCGTCACGGTTTCGCCGGGCAGGGCGTAGGGCACATAGACCGGGCCGTCGCCGGTGTCGGCGACGCCGTCGCCGCGGTGGCCCAGGCGGACGATGGTGAGCTGCTCGGTCATAAGCAGGACTTAACCTGCTTATCTCTCCGCTGAAAGGGGAGATCAGGCGTGGGCGTGGCCCGGCGCTTCCGGCATATAGCCGCGCGACGTCAGCGCGTTGAAACGCCAGACCAGCAGCACGGCATACAGTACCAGGCCGACGGTGAAACCGATCCAGACACCGATCGCGCCAAGGCCCGCGGGGAAGGCCAGCGTGTACGACGTGCCGAAACCGACGATCCAGAAGCTCAGCGTCGCGAACAGCAGCGGTACGCGGGTGTCGTTGAGCCCCCGCAGGGCGCCGGCCGCAATGGTCTGCACGCCGTCGGCGATGAAGAAGGTCGCGCCGGAAGCGAGTAGCGTCGCGGCCAAAGCCAGCGTGGCGTCGGCATCGGCCCGGCCGCCGTCGAGGAAGGCGAGCGGCAGGATGTGGCGCGTCATCAGAATCAGCACCACCATCGTGGCCATGAAGGCGGCGCCGAGCGCGATGGCGGCGAAGCCGGCGCGCCGCGTTTCGATGGGATCGCGGCGGCCGACGGCATGGCCGACGCGCACCGTCGCCGCCATCGAGATGCCGAACGGCGCCATGAACAGGATCGAGGCGACCTGCAGCGCGATCTGATGCGCAGCGAGCGCCACCGTGCCGATCCAGCCCATCAGGATAGCGGCGGCGGCGAACAATCCGTATTCGAGCATGAAAGCGCCGGCGATGGGACCGCCGATCAGGAACAGTTGTCCCGTCAGCGGCCAGTCCATGCGCCAGAAATGGCCGAGCACCTGATACTTCCTGAACGGCCGTTGGGTGTAGGCGATCCACAAGGATGCGGCGCACATGCCGATGTTGACGATGGTGGTGGCAACGCCGGCCCCTAACATTTCAAGGCGCGGCAGGCCGAACTCGCCATAGATCAGCGCGTAGGCGAGCAGGAGGTTGGCCGGGATCGCGACCAGCGTGATCCACAGCGCGGGCTCGGGCCGGTTCACCGCGCCCATGAAGCCGCGCAGGGCGATGAACCACCAGCCGGGCACGAGGCACCAGCCCAGACCCATGAGATATTGTCCGGCGAGCCTGGCGGCTTCCGGGTCCTGACCGAGCGACAGCAGGAAGTGTTCGCCGAAGAACATGGCGATCGTCATCGGCGCGCCGATCATCAGCGCCGCCCACAGGCCGACGCGCAAGCTCCGGCGCACCATGCGCGGCTCGCGCGCGCCATAAGCCTGCGCCGCCAGCGGCGATACGGCCGACATCAGGCCCATGCCGAGCACGAAGCCGGCGAACAAGATGATGTGCGCCAGCGCAGCGCCGGCGATGGCCACGTCGCCGAGGCGGCCGATCAGCATCAGGTCGCTGGTCATCATCGCCACCTGGCCGAGCTGCGTCAGCGCGATCGGCAAAGCGAGCTTGACCGTGGCGCGGAATTCGATGCGCCACGGCAAGGCCCCTGCCGGCGTCGCCGTGCCGGTGGCGTAGTCTGCATGTCCTGTCGTCATGGGCGGGGACCGTAGTGCGTGTTGTGGCGCAATAAAGGCTGTGTTCGGCCGGCGGCGGATTTGGCCATGTTGCGTGGCGGCAGGGACACAAAAGCGGCCCTGGATAACGCAAAGCGATGACAGCTATCGGCGATGTTTATGTAATCGCTGCGCCGATCAGATACTCGATATTACCGTCGCCGCCTTCGATGGGAGAGCGGATGACGCCGAGCACATTGGCGCCGAGCGAGGTCAGAAGCGTCGCGATGTCGTCGCACACGGCCTGGCGCACGGCCTCGTCGCGGACGATGCCTTTCTTGAGGTGTTCGCGGCCGGCCTCGAACTGCGGCTTGATCAGCGCGATCAGTTGCGCCGGCCGGGCGGCGAGCTTGAGCGTCGCGGGCAGCACCTGTTTGAGCGAGATGAAGCTGACGTCGATGACGATCAGGTCGGGCTTCGGGTCGAGCCGCGCCGCGTCGAGCGTGCGGATGTCGGTCTGTTCGAGCGAGATAATGCGCGGATCGCCGCGCAGGTTTTGATGCAGTTGCGCGGTGCCGACATCGACGGCATAGACGCGCGCCGCGCCGCGCTCGATCAGCACCTGCGTGAAGCCACCGGTCGAGGCGCCGATATCGAGACAGACGCGGCCCGTCGGATCGAACTTGAAGTGATCGAGCGCGGC
>JAEZEY010000075.1 GCA_023432845.1 Pseudomonadota bacterium | reverse complement strand
GCCTTCACGGTTGAGGATCGCCTCGGCGATCACCGAGCGCGCCGAATTGCCGGTGCAAAGAAACAGGACGTTGTAGATGCGGTCGGACATGCGTGTGTCTCTAGGCTGACTGTTTTGAACGCTTCGCTGATGGTTTGCAGGCCGCGACCGGCGCGCATTTCTCGGGCGCGCCGCCACAGCAATTGTCGGTGAGATAGGCGAGGAGCGCGTTCATGGTCTCGAAGCGCGCGGCATAGATCATCGAACGGCCATCGCGGCGCACGGTGACGAGACCGGCAATGCGCAGACGATCGAAGTGAAAGGTCAGCGTGTTCGGCGCCAGATCGAGCTTGTCGGCGATCGCGCCGGCCGACATTCCGCCCGGACCCGCCTGCACCAGAAGGCGATAGACATCGAGGCGGTTGTCCTGGGCAAGCGCTGACAGCGCGGCGACGGCATCTTTCTGTTCCATATTTCCACGAATATTGAAATGAAGGAGCCGCGTCAAGCCGCAGATCGGAGGGCCGGGGCATGTTTCATCGTCCCTGTTGTTTGAGGCCCGGGCTGGCCTGTCCCCT
The DNA here is from genome assembly GCA_023432845.1 of Pseudomonadota bacterium. Classification (GTDB taxonomy): domain Bacteria; phylum Pseudomonadota; class Alphaproteobacteria; order Rhizobiales; family Xanthobacteraceae; genus Pseudolabrys. Next base: position 2,750 of record JAEZEY010000075.1, on the reverse strand, counting down.
TTTCCGTCTCTCCGAAGAGAAATGGAGCGCCGGGAGGCGCCAGGGCGCTGCGCTACGGCGCCCTTGGGGCATCCCTTGCGATCGGGACGCCCGCGCGCCGATCTAATGCAGGGGCGCTACTCCCTGCCCCCGAGGCGCGCGCGCCGGAGGACGACAGGGTTGCTAAGCCCGCCGCCACGGCGCTGCGCCTCCCGGCGCTCCACCATCGGACCGGCACCACCGGCCCGATTGTCACGAGGCGCATTGTCGGCGCCCCGCCCTGCCCGCTCGCCCCGGCGCGTCATGCCGGCGCCGGATGGGACGGAAAGAGGGTTGGGAATATATGCTGACAACCAAACAGCCGTCAAGACTAGATTCCTTCCGTCATGGTCCGCGAAAGCGGACCCTCCAGCGCTTCGCGCCCGGACCGGAAGGGCTGGATCACCCGCTTTCGCGGGTGACGACGGTGAGGGTCTGGCCGGACCGCCTGTAAAAATCGCAGGAAAGGCGGTTGCCAATTTGTTCTTGGACCTATCCCCGCCATGCTCTATTCATCCGGCCAACAACTGGAAGCCCATGAAATTCACCCCCCATCAGGATGACGCGCTCAAGGCTGTCTCTACCTGGCTTAAGGCCAAGCCCGGCACCGGCGCAACGCCGCAGATCTTCCGGCTGTTCGGCTTTGCCGGCACCGGCAAGACCACGCTCGCCACGCACCTCGCCGAGGCCGTCGATGGCGAGGTGAAGTTCGCCGCCTTCACCGGCAAGGCGGCCTCCGTCATGCGCGGCAAGGGCTGCCGCAGCGCCACCACCATCCATTCGCTGATCTACCGCGCCCGCGAAAGCGGCGAGGAAATCCCGAGCTTCGATCTGTGGGAGGAAGCGCCGGCGTCGAAGGCGTCGCTGATCATCATCGACGAATGCTCGATGGTCGATGCCGAGCTTGGCCGCGATCTCCTCTCCTTCGGCGTGCCGCTGCTGGTGCTCGGCGATCCGGCGCAATTGCCGCCGATCACCACCGGCGCCAATGGCGGTGGCTTCTTTACCGAGCACGAGCCCGACGTGATGCTCACCGAGGTGCATCGCCAGGCGCAGGACAATCCGATCATCCGTCTGTCCATGGACATCCGCGCCGGCGAGTATCTCGAGCCCGGCCGCTACGGCGAGACCGAAGTCGTCACCAAGAGCGACCTCGATCCGCAGCGCGTGCTCGATGCCGACCAGGTGCTGGTCGGCCGCAACAATACGCGGCGCGCCTATAACCAGCGCATGCGCGAGCGGCGCGGCTTCAAGGACCCGATGCCGGAAGCCGGCGACAAGCTGGTGTGCCTGCGCAACAACCGCAAGAAGGCGCTGTTCAACGGCGGCCTGTGGAGCGTGAAGGAGCGCGGCGGGCGCAAGACCGGCATCATGACCTTGCGCCTGATGCCCGACGACGAGACCGCGACGCGCGGCGTCAAGGTGTCGGTGCGGCCGGAATGCTTCACCGGCGGCATCGAGCAAATCGACTGGCCGCGCCGCAAGCCCTACGACGAATTCGACTACGGCTACGTGCTCACGGTGCACAAGGCGCAGGGCTCGCAGTGGGACGATGTCGTGCTGTTCGACGAGAGCTTCGCGTTTCAGGAGAGCCGCCAGCGCTGGCTCTACACCGGCATCACCCGCGCCGCGAAGCGGCTGACGGTGGTGATGTAAGCGGCGCGGTCATCAGAAAATAAGACGCCCGGTCTAGCCGCGACGCACTGACCGCTTTTCCCGCGCGCGTGCGGATGCCACGATGGCGGCTGAAAGGCCTCACGGCGAATCCATTTTCCGCCGCCGTGACGAGGAGTTGTCATGGAACCGATCATCGACGCACATCATCACATCTGGCGCCATGCCGACCAGCCCTGGCTGCAGGGGCCCGCCGTACCGCGCATCTTCGGCGAGTACGAGAAGCTGCGGCGCGATTATCCGGTCGAGGACTTCCTTGCCGATCTGAAAGACACCGGCGTCGTCAAGTCGGTCTATGTGCAGACCAACTGGCTGCCGGGCCGCGAGGTCGAGGAAGTCGAATACGTGCAGCAGGCCGCCAGCCGCAGCGGCTGGCCGCACGCCATCGTCTCCTTCGTCAATTTGCAGAACGAGGACGCGCCGCAGGCGATGGCGGCGCAGGCCAAGGCATCAAAGCTGATGCGCGGCGTGCGCCAGCAGCTGCACTGGCACGCCAACCCGAAATACAAGTTCGCGCCGACGCCCGACCAGATGAACACGCCGATGTTCCGCAAGAACTTCGCGCTGCTGGAGGAACGCGGCTGGCTGTTCGAACTGCAGGTGTTCGCTTCGCAGATGGCCGACGGCGCCGCGCTTGCGAAGGCTTTTCCCGGCATCACCATCGTGCTGGAGCATGCCGGCATGCTGGAGGATCGCTCGCCCGAGGGTCGCAAGGCGTGGCGCGAGGGCATGAAGCGGCTGGCCGATCAGCCCAACATGCACACCAAGTTCTCCGGGCTCGGCACCTTCATTCGCAAGAACGACCCGCAACACATCGCCGACATCGTCGGTGAGACGCTGGAACTGTTCGGCGCGCAGCGCTGCGGCTGGGGCTCGAACTTCCCGGGCGAGAGCCTGTGGACCGACTACGCCTCGATCGTCACCGCGATCCGCGCGGCGCTGGCTTCGTATCCCGAAGCCGACCGCCGCGCCGTGCTGCATGACACGGCGAAGAGGTTGTATCGGGTGTGAGGTGAGAAGAAGCGCAAGATTTCCTCACCCTCCCCTGAAGGGGGAGG
>JAEZEY010000057.1 GCA_023432845.1 Pseudomonadota bacterium | reverse complement strand
CATCACCTGGGCCGGCGTCGCCTTGTCGGTGGTGAAGCCGAGCAACGCCTTCATCTCCGGTGTCAGCGGGATTTCCTTCAGCGAGCGCGGAAACACGCCGCCGCCCTTGCCGATCAGGCTCTTGTCGTAATCCTGCCAGCTCGACCGCGGCAGGTCGAACAATCGCTTGCGTTCGGCAAAGCTCCGGACCGGATCAGGATCGGGATCGATGAAGATGTCGCGATGATCGAATGCCGCCACGAGCTTGATCGTATTCTCGCGCAGCATGCCGTTGCCGAACACGTCGCCCGACATGTCGCCGACGCCGACCACCGTGAATGGCGTGTCGTGGATATTGATGTCCATTTCGCGGAAGTGCCGCTTCACCGACTCCCAGGCGCCGCGCGCGGTGATGCCCATCGCCTTGTGGTCGTAGCCGGCCGAGCCGCCGGAGGCGAAGGCATCGCCGAGCCAGAAGCCGTGCTCGACCGCTAGGCCATTGGCAATGTCGGAGAAGGTGGCGGTGCCCTTGTCGGCAGCGACCACGAGATAGGGATCGTCGCCTTCATGCCGCACCACATTGTCCGGCGGCACGATGCTGCCGTCGGCGGCGTAGTTGTCGGAGATGTCGAGCAGCGTCGAGATGAACAATTTGTACGAGGCAATGCCCTCGGCCATGAACTGGTCGCGCGTCGGGTTCTTCGGCATCTGCTTCGGCACGAAACCGCCCTTGGCGCCGACCGGCACGATCACAGCATTCTTGACCTGCTGCGCCTTGACGAGGCCGAGAATCTCCGTGCGGAAGTCCTGCGGCCGGTCGGACCAGCGGATGCCGCCGCGCGCGACCTTGCCGAAGCGCAGGTGAATGCCCTCGACGCGCGGCGAATAGACGAAGATCTCATACAGCGGCCGCGGCAGCGGCATGTCGGTGAGCTTGCCGCTTTCGAACTTGATGGCGATCAGCGGCTTGAGCTTGCCCTCCGCGTCGGTCTGGAAATAGTTGGTGCGGATCGCCGCCTGCACCGCATTGACGAAGTGGCGCAGGATGCGGTCCTCATCGAGGCTCTCGACCTTCGCCAGACCTTCCTCGATGCGCTCGGCGATCATTTTCTGGTTGAGGTCGCGCAGGTTGGCGGCCTCGCCGCGCGGATCGAAGCGGGCGTAAAACAGCTCGACGATCTCGCTGGTCACCGCGGCATGCTTGACCAAAGTCGCCCACATATAGTCCTGCGAGTATGGCACGCGGATCTGGCGCAGATAGCGCGACAGGGTACGGATCAGCGCCACATCGCGCCAGCCGAGGCCGGCCTGCAGCGTCAGCGCGTTGTAGCCGTCGTTCTCCGCGAGGCCGCGCATGACGTGGAGGAAGGCGGCTTCCAGCCGCGCCTTGCCGGACTGCAGATCAATGCCGCCGCCGCCGTCGCGCGTCAGCAGCATGTCGTGGAACCACAGCTTCTCGCCATTGGCGGGCGCGATCAGGTAGGTGCGCTCGTCGACCACCTTGAAGCCCATGTTCTCCAGCACGGGCACGCGCTCCGACAGCGGCAGCGGTCGCCCCAGACTCCACACCTTGAGGCTGACATTGTCCTGCTCGTGCTCGTCGCGATGGCGGAAATCGACCGCGAGCGGCCGGTCTTCCGCCAGGGTCTCGATGGCGCGGATGTCACCGGCAGCGCTGGCCGGCGTGTAGATATCGTGGAAGTCCGCCGTGAACGCCTCGCGATAGCGCTCGAACAGCGCGCGCGCCTTTTCCGGCGCGGGCGCGGCGGGCAGCGCGTCGGACAGCCCGTCTGTCCAGCTGCGCACGATCTGCGCGACGTCGCGCTCCAGCATCTCGCGCGATACGTCTGGCATGGCGCCACTGCCACCGCGGCCGATGATGAAATGCACCCGCACCAGCGGGCCTTCCGGAAAGAATGGATAGAAGGCGGTGACGCGGCCCTCGAAAACCCTGGCCAGATAGTCGCCGATGCGCACGCGCATGACGCTTTCGTAGCGCTCGCGCGGCACGTAGACGATCGCCGACACGAAACGGTCGAAGCGATCGTGACGTGCCAGTACCCGCACCCGCGGCCGCTCGTCGAGGCGCATGATCGCCGTGGCGAAGTGGAAAAGGGTGTCTTCGTCGATCTGGAACAGCTCATCGCGCGGATAATGCTCGAGCACATTGGCGAGCGCCTTGCCCGAATGGCTGTTCGGCGCGAAGCCCGCGCGCTCCTCCACCGCGGCTATCTTGCGGCGCAGATAGGGTATCTCGTGCGCGGTTCGCGTATAGGCCGATGACGTGAACAGGCCGACAATGCGATGCTCGCCGACCAGAACGCCTTCGGCGTCGTATTTCTTGACGCCGATATAATCGAGGTGCGTGCGCCGATGCACATGCGCATGGGCGTTCGCCTTGGTGATGATCAATGGCCGCGGCTCGTTGAGAAACGCCATGATCTCCGGCGTGAAGTCGAGATGCTCGTCGCCGCGTTTGAGAACGCGCAGGCCGGAATCGCGCATAATGCCGAGGCTGCTGGAGAAATCCGCGTCGAGCGCGTGGCCGCTGCAGACGTAGTCGCGCATGCCGAGGAAAGTGAAGTGATCGTTGAGCAGCCATTGCAAAAAATGAATGGCCTCGCCGATCTCGTCCACCGGCAGAGGCGGCGGATTGGATTTCAGGTTGGCGACAATTTCCTGGGTTCGTTCGCGCATCGGCCGCCAGTCCGCGACCGCGACGCGGACCTGACCGAGCACGCGCTCGATCGCTGCGGCAATCTCGGCGCGCTGTTCCGCCGACTCGATCGGCTCCATGTGGATATGGATCACGCTCTCGCGGGCACCGGTGGCCGGCTCGCCCAGTGAAACCAGCTTACCGCCATCGTCGCGTTCGACGCCGAAAATAGGGTGCGCGACCAGCCGCACATCGAGCCGCCGGGCGGCCAGTTCACCCATGACCGAATCGACCAGGAACGGCATGTCGTCATTGACGATCTCGATCACGGTAATGCTGCGGGGCGACGCCGCCGCGCCGATCTCGATCGTCTCGCAGGCCATGCTGGCAGCGCCCGGCTTGCGCTGCTGCATGAAGTCCCAGACCCGTCCGGCAAGCTGCGCGAGTTCGATCGCCTCGTATCGCACGACGTCTTCGGGCACGACCTGCTCGAACAGATGCTCGGCGAAGCCTTCGGGAATTTCGCCGCGCCGCAGCTTCAGCGTCGCGCCTGCCTGCGCTATCGCCTCATGGGCCGTGGCCTGTTCCCGATCCGAGGCGTTGATGGCTGCCAGTTTGTCGAGCACGAGTGACCTCATGTGATTGGAGACGGCGGCAGGTCTGCTCCGGGGCAAAGGCCGCTTCGTACGACAATGCGTGGTGCGGGGAATCGGTCTCCGCTGATCGAGCAGTGTTCACCTTCCCGACGCGTTGGTCGAGAGCGACGCTTGGCTTAGCCGTCCAGCATGACCGCTTTATGTTTTCGCGCGACCTCGTCAAGTTACTGAAATACAAAATGAATATCCAACGCATCGGCTATGTTCGGCGGACGCGAAGCATTGTAGGCTCGGTACTTCGCAGACAGAAAAATTTTTGACAGGTAGAGACATGGCCGGGACCGTCGCCAAAGCCGATAGCAAGAACACTGACAAAACCGCCGGCAAGAAAGCCACTGCAACTGCGGTAACGCCTGACGACAAGCCGATCATCGCGCTCAAGCTGCCGGCGGGCGAATTGTCGCCGGCAATGACGGCTTATTTCCAGAAATGCCAGGACAAGCTGGGCTTCATCCCGAATGTGCTGGTGGCCTATGCCTTCGACAACGCCAAGCTCGAAGCCTTCGCCGCGATGTATAATGATTTGATGCTGGCGCCGAGCGGTCTGTCCAAGCTGGAGCGCGAGATGATCGCGGTCGCGGTGTCGGCGCAGAACCGCTGCTATTATTGCCTCACCGCGCATGGCGCCGCCGTGCGGCAGTATTCCGGCAATCCGCTGCTCGGCGAGCAGATCGTCATGAACCATCGCGTTGCCCGGCTCGACAAGCGCCAGCGCGCCATGCTCGATTTCGCCGTAAAGCTCACCAACACGCCGGCCGAGATTGAGGAGCATGATCGCGAGAGCTTGCGCCACGCCGGATTCTCCGACCGCGACATCTGGGACATTGCGGCCATCACCGGCTTCTTCAATATGTCGAACCGCGTCGCCTCGGCCACCGACATGCGGCCGAACCCAGTCTATCACGGGCAAGCGAGATAGAGTTTTCGAACGCGATCATATGCTCTGTTCTCGCGAAAGCGGGAACCTAGATGATTTAGAGAACTGGGTCCCCGCTTTCGCGGGGACGAACGGGTTTGTCTGATGCTCCGTCGCTTTATCTCAACAACTGTCGCCCTCCTCCTCACCGTCTCGCTCGCGCTGGCGCAATCGACGCCGCAGTTGCAGAACTCGCAGGCCTCGTTTCCGCCGGCGCAAGGCATCGTCGGCGAATACGGCATGGTGGTCGCGCAGGAGCGCATGGCCGCGCGCATCGGCGTCCAGATCCTCGACCGCGGCGGCAATGCCGTCGATGCCGCGGTCGCCGTCGGCTTCGCCATGGCCGTCACCTATCCGCGCGCCGGCAATCTCGGCGGCGGCGGCTTCATGGTGATTCATCTGGCGAAGGATGGTCGCAACATCGCCATCGATTATCGCGAAACCGCGCCGGCCGCGGCGACACCGGACATGTTCCTTGATGCGCAGGGCAATCCCGATCCGGTGAAATCGCGCGACACCGGCCTGTCCGTCGGAGTGCCGGGCACGGTCGCGGGTCTTGCCATGGCGCACGAGAAATACGGCTCCGGCAAATTGTCGCTGTCGGACCTGTTGCAGCCGGCGATCCGGCTCGCCAAGCAAGGCTTCGCAGTTCGTGACGACACGGCGGATTCGCTGCCCAATGTCGCGAAGCGGCTGGCGCGCTGGCCATCGACCGCGGCGATCCTGCTCAAGAATGGCGACGAACCGCTCGAATCCGGCGATCGGCTGATCCAGTACGACCTCGCCGATACGTTGGAAGCGATTGCCGCGCATGGCCCGGACGGCTTCTATCGCGGCGCCGTCGCGGAGAAGATCGCCCGCGCCGTGCGCGATGCCGGCGGCGTCATGACCGCGGACGATCTCGCCAATTATCGGGCCGTCGAGCGCGACGTCATCAAGGGCAGCTATCGCGGCCACGACATCGTCTCGATGCCGCCGCCATCGTCCGGCGGCGTGCATCTGGTTCAGATGCTCAACATCCTCGAAGGCTACGACCTCGCCAAACTCGGCCGCAACGACGAGGCCTTGCATTACTTCATCGAGGCGATGAAGCGCGCCTATGCCGACCGTGCCGTCTACATAGGCGATCCGGATTCGGTGAAGATGCCGATCGCCGGTTTGATCTCGAAGAAATATGCCGACGAACTGCGCAAGGGTATCACCGGCAAGGCAACGCCGTCATCCGACATCAAGGCCGGCAAGCCGGCCGACTTCGAGGGCCAGAACACCACGCATTTCTCGGTCATCGACCGCGACGGCAATGCGGTGTCGAACACCTACACGCTCAACTTCTCGTACGGCCTCGGCCTGATCGCCGACGGCACCGGCGTCCTGCTCAACAACGAGCTCGACGACTTCACCGCCAAGGCCGGCGCTTCGAACGCCTATGGCCTCGTCGGCTTTGCCGCCAATCTGCCGGGGCCGAACAAAAGGCCGCTGTCGTCGATGACGCCGACCATCGTGCTGAAGGACGGCAAGCCGTTCATCATCACCGGCTCGCCCGGCGGCAGCCGCATCATCACCGCGGTACTGCAGATCGTCACCAATGCCATCGACTTCGACATGACGATCGCCGAGGCGGTCACCGCGCCGCGCCTTCATCATCAATGGCTGCCGGACACCGTCTATGTCGAAAGCGGCTTCCCGCAAGCCGTGCTTGATGGCCTCGCCGCGCGCGGCCATAAAGTGGAGCCGACCCGGCCCGCGACATCGGTGAATTCGATCGAGGTCCTGCCGAAAACCGAATTCCAGCCGCAACGCTATGTCGGCGCCGCCGATCCCCGCACGCGCGGCTCCCTCGCCGCCGGTTACTGAGAAAGCCCCAGAGCACAAGTCCATGAACGAAACCACGCCATCGGTCGAACGCGTGCGCGCCGCCTTGCTCGCCGCCGGCCAGCCCGACACCATCGATGTTTTTCCGGACGGCACCCGCACCGCGCAGGACGCCGCCAATGCGGTCGGCTGCACGGTGGCGCAGATCGCCAAGTCGATCGTGCTGCGCGCCGGCAACCAGGTGGTGCTGGTGGTGACCTCCGGCGCCAACCGGGTCGATACCGCCAAGGTCGCCGCCCTGCTCGGCCAGCCGGTCAAGCCGGCGGACGGGCGCTGGGTGCGGGACGTCACCGGCTTTGCCATTGGCGGGGTGTCGCCTATCGGCCACCAGAGCCCGCCGCGCATTTTCATCGACCAGGACCTGATGGCGCTCGACCCGGTCTGGGCGGCTGCCGGCTCGCCGCGTCATGTATTCCGGACCTCGCCCAAGGCCCTTTCCGCCATGACCGGCGGCACGGTGGCCGATATTCGCGAGGGTTAGAGGCTTTCCGCCCGTCAGGCGGTCCCTTTGCGACGCAGCCGCGATGGGCTACCTAGGGGCGTCGAATTCAAGGAAGGACCGCCCATGAAGCGCCTGATCAAGTCCGCCGCCGCCGTCGCCACCGGGGACGACATCGGCTCCCGCCTGCTGTTCGGCTTCGCCGCCGTGGTGATCGGCTCGCTCCTGCTCACCGCCTCGGCCCGCACCCAGATCCCGTTCTGGCCGGTGCCGATGACCATGCAGACCATGGCGGTTGTCCTGATCGGCATGACGCTCGGCTCGCGGCTCGGCTTCATCGTCGTCGCCGCCTATGTGCTGGAGGGCCTGATGGGCCTGCCGGTGTTCGCCAACACGCCGGCGCGGGGCACCGGGCTGGCCTACCTGATGGGCCCGACCGGCGGCTACCTCATCGGCTTCTGCGCCGCCGCTTACGTGGCTGGCTGGCTTGCCGAGCGCGGCTACGGCCGCGAGCTGTTCGCCGCCGTTCTGGTCAACATCATCGGCACACTGATTATCCTCACTTTCGGCTATGCCTGGCTGGCGCACCTCATCGGGCCGGTGAAGGCCTATGCCGCGGGCATCCACCCGTTCCTGCTGTCGTCGCTGGTGAAGATCGGGCTTGGCGGTGTACTCGCGGTGCTGATCGCCCGCTCGCCGCTGAAGCAGCTCCACCGCTAGGCCGACCGGCTTCTCAAAACGAAAAAGCCGGAGCAAAAGCTCCGGCTTTTTTCGTTGAGCCTCGATTCAGGACCGAGAGCTTCGATTCATGACCGAGGGTCATGTGACTGGAGCGGGCGAAGGGATTCGAACCCTCGACCCCGACCTTGGCAAGGTCGTGCTCTACCCCTGAGCTACACCCGCATCCGTCAGTTCATTGGCCGGTCAAGAGTTTACCGGCCGCCAAGGCGGGCTCTATGCCAAATGCGGCCGGGCTTTGCAATGGGGGAAATCCCGGGATTAATGGCCACTCGCGCCGGGGTCCTCCCGGCCGCCCGAATCCCCCGGAAAGTCCCGAATGCCCGCGACCCCCGACCAACTTTTCGCTTTCCTCGACGGCCTCGGCATCGCCCACCCGACCGTCACCCACCCGCCGCTGTTCACGGTCGAGCAGAGCCAGTCCCTGCGCGGCCAGATTCCCGGCGGCCACACCAAGAACCTGTTCCTCCGCGACAAGAAGCAGGCGGTTTACCTGGTCACGGCGCTGGAAGACGCCGAGATCGACCTCAAGGGCCTGCACCGGGTGCTCGGGGCCTCGGGACGGTTTTCTTTCGGCTCGTCCGACCTGCTGCTGGAGCTCCTGGGCGTGACGCCCGGCTCGGTAACGCCTTTCGGCGCCCTCAACGACACCGCAGGCCGGGTCACCGTGGTGCTGGACGCGCCCCTCATGGAGCACGCTGTCATCAATGCCCACCCGCTCACCAACACCATGACCACCTCGGTCACGCGCGAGGATCTCGTCAAATTCCTCGAGGCCACCGGGCATCCGCCACGCATCGAACGCGTCTCCGGCCGGACGCCCGAGGCCGATTGACCGGCGGAATTGCCATCTCGCAGGGCGCTACCCATCTATTTCCGGTGTTCAGGGGCGGCAAACCGGGGTAAAGCCGGAACCGCGACAAAGGGATCGGACGACGATGTTGGGAATGGGCGATGACACGACGGCGGCGGTGGCCGGCGACCTGATCAAGGACACCACCACGCAGGGGTTCATGAAGGACGTCATCGAGGCGTCCAAGACCCAGCCGGTGCTGGTCGATTTCTGGGCCACCTGGTGCGGCCCCTGCAAGCAGCTCACGCCCGTGCTCGAAAAGGCCGTCAAGGCGGCCAAGGGCAAGGTCAAGCTGGTCAAGATGGACATCGACAAGAACCCGGAAATTCCGGGGCAGATGGGCATCCAGTCTATTCCGGCCGTCATCGCTTTCGTCAACGGCCAGCCGGCCGACGGCTTCATGGGTGCGCTGCCCGAGTCGCAGGTGATGGCGTTTCTCGAGCGCCTGACCAAGGGCAAGATCGAGGACGAAGGCGCCAATCTGCTCGAAGCCGCCGACGCCGCGCTCGCCGAAGGCGATGCCGCCGCGGCCGCCGACATCTACGCGCAGCTGCTGCAGGAAGATTCATCGAACATCGCCGCGCTGGCCGGGCTGGCGCGCTGCTATGTCGCCACCGGCAATTTCGAGCAGGCCAAGAAGACACTCGCGATGATTCCCGAGGCGAAGCAGAACGACGCAGCGGTCGCCGCCGCGCGTGCCGCGCTCGATCTCGCCGTGCAGGCGGAAGCCGCCGGCCCGCTCGACGAATTGCAGAAGAAGGTCGACGCCGATCCGCTCGACCATCAGGCGCGAGCCGATCTCGCCGCCGCGCTCAACGCCGCCGGCAAGCGCATGGAAGCGGCCGATCACCTGCTCGCCATCGTCAAGAAAGACCGCAAGTGGAACGAGGACGGCGCGCGCAAACAGCTCGTGCAGTTCTTCGAGGCCTGGGGCGCCGCCGATCCGGCGACGCTTGAAGGCCGCAAGAAATTGTCGTCGATTCTGTTTTCATGAACCGTGCGCGGCGAACGCGCCGCGCTCTTCAAACCTCGAGGCATGCCGAGGACGCTCCATGCCGATGAATCCGCGATATCGCGGCCCGAACGATCTGCCCGGCGTTATCCCGGTATTTCCGCTCGCCGGCGCGCTGCTGTTGCCGCGTGGGCAATTGCCGCTCAATATTCTCGAGCCGCGCTATCTCGCCATGATCGATGATGCGCTGCGCGACGGTCACCGCCTCATCGGCATGATCCAGCCTGACGGCGTCACTGAGGCGCCACGGCTTAAGCCCGCGCTGTTCAGGATCGGCTGCGTCGGCCGCATCACCCAGCTCGCCGAAAGCGGCGACGGCCGCTACATCATCGAACTCACCGGCGTGTCGCGCTTCCGCGTCGAGGAGGAGCTTACGGTCAACACCGACTACCGGCAGTGCCGCGTCACCTACGCGCCATTCGCCGACGATTTTGTCGCCCGCAAGGGCGAGGATGCGGTGAACCGCGACGCGCTGCTGCGCGCGCTCACCGATTTCATGACCGCCAACAACATGACCGCCGACTGGGACGATATCAAGCAGGCGCCCACCGAGGCTCTGGTGAACGGGCTGTCGATGATGTCGCCTTACGGCGCGCCGGAAAAGCAGGCGCTGCTGGAAGCGCCCGACCTCAAGACGCGCGCCGAACTTCTGGTCGCCATGACCGAAATCGAACTCGCCAAGAAGAACGTCGAAGGCGAACCGCCGCTGCAGTAGGAACCTCCGTCCTGCCCGCGATTGTTGCGGGCATCCACGTCTTCGGCAGCGGCTGGAAGGCGTGGATGGCCGGGACAAGCCCGGCCAAGACGGCTAGACTGAATGCCTCTCACTTGCCGGAAACAGTCTCATGTCCACCAACGCCCCCACCGAACGCCCTGCGCACAGCGTCGATCCGAAACTGCTGGAAATCCTGGTCTGTCCGCTGACCAAGACCACGCTGGAATACGACGCCGCCAGGCAGGAGCTGATTTCGCGCCAGGCCAAGCTCGCTTATCCGATCCGCGACGGCATTCCGATCATGCTGCCGGAAGAAGCGCGGCGGCTGGATTAAGACGTTTTTGCCCTTATCACCCGTCATGGCCGGGCTTGACCCGGCCATCTCAGTTAGGGACGCACGCTGCCCACCTAAACGGGATCACCGGGTCAAGCCCGGTGATGACAAGAACGAAAAGCCGTCACTAAGGAAACATCCAATGCTCAAAGTCTGGGGCCGCAACACATCTTCGAATGTGCAGAAGGTGATGTGGGCGATCGGCGAGCTTGGCCTTGCGCATGAGCGCATCGATGTCGGCGGCGCCTTCGGCAAGAACCGCGAAGCCGAATATCTCGCCATGAACCCGAACGGACTGGTGCCGACGCTGCAGGAGGACGACGGCTTCCTGCTGTGGGAATCGAATTCGATCATGCGCTATCTCGGCAGCAAGTACGATCCATCCGGCGTTATCCAGCCGAACGACCTGAAGCAGCGCGCCGTCGCCAGCCAGTGGATGGACTGGCAGTTGTCGGTGTGCGGTCCGGCGATTACGCCGGTGTTCTGGGGTTTGATCCGCACGCCACCGGAGAAGCGCGACATGAAGGCAATCAAGGCCGGCCGCGACAAGACCGTGGAAGCCATGACCATGCTCGATCAGCGTCTCGCCAAAAGCGACTACGTCGCCGGCGCGGCATTCTCTTACGGCGACATTCCGGTCGCCATCATATGTTATCGCTACGTGCAGCTCGTTCCGGATCGACCGGCGACGCCGCATCTCGACCGCTGGTATGCCACGGTCTCATCGCGCCGCGCGTTCAAGGAACACGTCGGCAGCGTTCCGTTGACGTAATTTCGGTATTGCCGCACGCCGATGTGTCATGCCCCGCGAAAGCGGGGGATCCAGT
>JAEZEY010000041.1 GCA_023432845.1 Pseudomonadota bacterium | reverse complement strand
CTCCAGATCAGCAGCGAATAACGGAACGGCGCCACCACCGTGGCGTCGACATTGCGGAAGGCCGAGACCGCCAGCGTGCTGCCGCCGGCCAGGAACAACGCGCCGATCACGATCAGGCCGAGATATTCCCACGAATAGAACGACCAGCGTTCGCCGAGCAGAAAGGCGAGGGCAACCCCGGCCAGAGTCACACCGCCGAGGCTGACCAGCGTCACCACCAAGGTCGGCGTTTCCGGATCGATGCGGCGAGTGACGATGTCACGCGTTGCCGAGAACAGGGTGGCCGCGAAAGCGACCAGCGCCCAGACGTCGAAGGTCGACGGTCCCGGCTTGACGATCAGCAGCATGCCGCCGACGCCGACGCCGATGGCGGTCCATCGCCGCCAGCCGACCTGCTCCTTGAAGAAGAAGGCGAGCAGCATGGTGAGCACCAGCGGCGACATCATGTTGATCGCCATCAGGTCGGCGAGCCGCATCTTGGTCAGCGCCACGACGAAGGTCGCGTTGGCGCCGGCGTCGAGCACCGCGCGAATGAGCACTAGCTTCTGGAACCCGCCGTGAAAGGCGAAGGTGCGATAGGCGAAGAAAAACGCCGCGCCGACGAACACCATGCAGGCCAGTGCGCGCGAGAACAGCACTTCGCCGATCGGGAAGGTGAAGGCAACGATCTTGGTTATCGTGTCGGTAACCGTGAACAGCGCGCATCCCGCCGTCAGCGAGATGATGCCGCGCTTGTTGTCCTGATAGGAGGCCACGGGTCGTTCGATTTTCAAGAGGGGTCGTCCGCCGGCGCGGCCGATCGCGACGCACCGCTGTGGAACTTCAAGCCTGCGTTCTGACCGGTGGCGAGTCGCCCTTAAGCCTTAGAACAATCGCGCGTTTACAGCAACCGACGCAGCTGAAATCCGGTTCTGGCATGCCGTATCTCGGTACGGATTCCACGCGAGATTTAACACGCATTCGATGCGGTTTTGCCGTTTATCCGAGCTGAACTCGTTACGGCTTCTCAAGACGCACCTGAAATTCTTGCCGCACGTTAGGCATGCGGCCGGTCTTCTCCGGCGGGTGTTTTCGGGGGACGTCATGTTTTCGAGGTTTCTGAGAGACCGTCGCGGCAACATCGCGCCGATGATGGCGATGCTTGCGGTGCCGCTCATCGGCAGCGTCGGCGTCGCGATCGATTATACACAGGCGAACGCGGCGCGCACGGCCTTTCAGACCGCGCTCGACGCCACTGCGCTGGCGATGTCGAAGACTGCGGCGACGCAGAACCCCGCCGACCTGCAGGCCGCGGCCTCGGATTACTTCAACGCACTGTTCACGAGTCCGATGGCCCGCGACATTGCGTTGACCGCCAGCTACACCGGCACGGCCGGTTCCAAGCTTGCCCTCAACGCCACCGCGACGCTGAAAACCAATGTGCTCGGTGTTCTCGGTTATGGCGATATCGACATCGCAGCCGCCGCGACCTCGACCTGGGGCGAAACCCGGCTGCGCGTCGCTCTTGTTCTGGACAACACCGGCTCGATGTCGAGCGCCGGCAAGATGACCGCGCTCAAGACCGCCAGCCAGAACCTGCTGACCCAGCTCCAGAACGCCGCGCTGGAGCCGGAGGACGTCTACGTCTCGATCGTGCCGTTCAGCAAGGACGTCAATGTCGGCGCCGACAAGTACGACCAGAACTGGATCAACTGGTCGCTGTGGGAGGCCGTCAACGGCACCTGCAGCTATTCGAGCTACAGGACGAAATCCTCGTGCGAGTACCGCGGGAAGGTCTGGACGCCGGCGGCGCACGATACCTGGAACGGCTGTGTCACCGACCGCGACCAGAACTACGACACCACCAACGATCCACCGGTCGCCGGCGGCACGTTGTACCCGGCCGAGCAATACAGGTCGTGTCCGGTGCCGGTCATGGAGCTGTCCAACGACTGGACGCAATTGTCGGCTAAGATTGAAGAGATGCAGCCGGCCGGCAATACCAACCAGGCGATCGGCCTGCAAATGGGCTGGCAGACGCTCACTGCATCGCCCTTCGCCGTGCCGGAATACGACACCAATTACAAATACAATCAGGTCATCATTCTTTTGACCGACGGCATGAACACGGAGAACCGCTGGTACTCCAACCAGTCCTCGATCAACGCGCGTCAGCAGAAGACCTGCGACAACATCAAGGCCGCCGGCATCACCCTCTATACGGTGCAGGTCAATACCGGCAGCGATCCGACCTCGACGCTGCTGCAGAACTGCGCCTCGACATCGAGCAAGTTCTTTCTGCTGAAATCCGCGGACCAGATGATCACCACCTTCCAACAGATCGGTACGGCACTGTCGCAACTGCGGCTCGCGCAATAGCAGAACGCAACCAACAGAAGATGCGCGGAATTTTCTCGCAGAATTGAAGCAAATACTGGCGGGCCGCTCAAAGCGGCGTTCAGCACCCCGCCAGATGGTTTCGCGCCGTTAGTAATTCAATGCATCACCCCGATTAGCGTTGTCACGCGGGCCGGCAACACCGGTCCGTTCAGAAAGGTTCTGCCCGATGCGTGCCAGTACATTCGTGATGATCGGCTTTGCGCTGCTGTTCGGAATTATCGCCGTCTTCATCGCCCAGGTGTGGCTCGCCAATCAGGCCAACCGGCAGCAGGTCGAGGCCGCCGCGCCGCAGGCGCCGAAGCGCACCATCGTCGTCGCCAAACAGCCTTTGCGCTACGGCACCGAACTCACAGCGGCGATGCTGCAGGAAGTCTCCTGGCCGTCTGAATCGGCGCCGGCAGGTTCGTTCGCAAAGATCGGTGACGTACTCAAGGGCGGTCGTCGCGTCGTGCTCAGCGCTATCGAGCCGCATGAGCCGGTGCTCGGCGTCAAGATCACCGGCCCCGGCGAGCGCGCGACATTGTCGGCATTGGTCAAGCCCGGCATGAAGGCCGTGACCATCCGCGTCAATGATGTCGAAGGTGTCGGCGGCTTCGTACTGCCGGGCGAATATGTCGATGTCGTACTGACCCGCTCGATAGACAAGGGCCAGGCGACCACCGAGATCGTGCTGCAGAACCGCCGCGTACTCGCGGTCGATCAGAGCGCCGACGAACGCGCCACCAAGGCGGCGGTCGCCAAATCGGTGACCCTCGAAGTCGACACCGTGGAAGCCCAGAAGGTCTGGCTCGCCTCCACCGTCGGCAATCTGTCGTTGTTGCTGCGCAAGGCCGGCGAGACCGCGCAGGTGCGTACCCGCAAGATCACGCTCAGCGATCTGTCGTCGCCGGAACCGGCGGTCGATACCGGCGCATCGGCGACCGTGACCGTGTCGGTCACGCGAGCCGCGGCGAAGCAGGACTACACGGTGCCGGTCGAAGCGATTGGCCGCGCTGCCCGAACGCTGGCCGAAACCGCAGGCCGCTGACGATGAAGGAATCTACCGGAGTGGTAAGGATGGCGACGAGCCGTATGCAACCGACCCTGCAGGGTGGCGCATGGCGAAAGATGCTGCGCGAATTGGCGCTGGCCTGCGCCGTCGCGCTCGCCGCCAGCCTGTTCCTAGCTGCCGTCGACGCCAAGGCCGCGCCGCGTCGCGCCGATACGGCGGAGTTGGCGGGTACGTCAAACGTCTCGGTCATTGTCGGCAAGTCGCTCGACATCCGAACCAACTCCAGCTTCGTCAATATCGCGGTCGGCGATCCGGACATCGCCGACGTCAATCCGCTGACCGACCGCAGCCTGTCGATCCTCGGCAAGAAGATCGGCACCACACGCGTCACCATCTACGACGATCAGAAGCGCCTGGTCGGCATCTACGACATCGAGGTCACCTACGACGTCTCGCGGCTGGTAAACGAACTCCGCCGCCGCTTCCCGCATGCCAAGCTGCGCGCTTCCGCCGTCAACGGCCGCATCATGCTTGGGGGCGAAGTGCCGGACGCGGTCACGCTCGATCAGGCCGTGACTATCGCGCGCCAGTTCGGGCCCGATATCATCAACGCGATATCCGTGATGTCGCCGCAGCAGGTGATGCTGGAAGTGCGCTTCATCGAAATCTCGCGCACCGCCGGCCGCGACCTCGGCGTGCAGTGGAACCGTTTCGGCGAGCACAGCATCGCCAATATCGGCTCGCGCCAGCCGGCTTCGAGCCTGCCGCTTCTCGCCTCCGCTTCCGCCGGCGTTTTGTCCGGGGGCTCTCCTTTCGGCTTCATGATCGGGCGCATCGTCGCCAGCGGCGTCAGTACCGACGTGCTCATCAATGCGCTCGAGACCAAAGGTATCGCCCGCAGCCTCGCCGAGCCGAATCTTGTGGCGCTGTCGGGCGATACGGCAAGCTTCCTTGCCGGCGGCGAATATCCCATTCCGGTTGCCGGTAGTCTCGGCGCGGTCAGCGTCGAATACAAAAAGTACGGCGTCGGCCTTGCCTTTACGCCGACGGTGCTGAGCCACGGCCTCATCAACATGAAGATCGAGCCGGAGGTGAGCGCCATCGACACCACGCGCACGGTCGCGGTGGCCGCGGGCATTTCGGTGCCGGCGCTTACCGTGCGCCGTGCTTCGACAACGGTCGAGTTGCGTGACGGCCAGAGTTTCGTCATCGGCGGTCTGCTGCAGAACACCGGCCAGAACCAGCTCGAGCAGATGCCGTGGCTCGGGACGGTGCCGGTCCTAGGCACCTTGTTCTCGTCGAAGTCCTATCAGCGCAACGAGACCGATCTGGCCATCATCGTCACGCCGCGTATCGTCCGCCCGGCGCGGCCGGGCGACCTCATCAAGGCGCCGACCGACGACACGCGGCCGCCGAACGACGTTGATTTCTTCCTGATGGGCAAGATGGAAGTCAGCCGCAACGACACGCGCAATCGCAATCCCTCCGCGCCGCTGTCCGCCGAGCCGCGCGTCGCCACAGCCGCCGAGGCCACGCCTTCGGCCGGCGGCCATATGCTCGACATGCCGAAATGGATCTCCAATGCCGCCATTCAGTAAACTCCTTCACCCTGTCGCCCTGGCGTCGTTGGTCGCGCTTGGCGGCTGCTCGGAATATCTCCATCGCAACGATACGCTGTCGTGGCAGTCGGGCGACGCCGTGCAGACCAACAAGGTCACGCAGATGGTCGATCCGTGGCCGGCCGTGGCAGCGAACCGCGATATCGCCTTCGACGGCGCTGCGATGCAGACCGCCATGACGCGCTACCGCACCGGCCGGGTCATCCAGCCGCGGGGGCTGTCGTCCGATCCGGTGGCGGCCGCGCCGCCGCCAGCCGCAACCAATGCCGCACCGCTCGGTCCGACCGTCAACGCGCAATCGGCGCCGGTTAAATAAGTCCAAGTCGTCATGCGTCACGCTTCGTCACTGCAATCCGCTCCCACCCGCGTCGTCATCGCCACACCGGACGCCGATTTCGGCGCCATGGCGCGCGCCACTTTCGGTGCTTCGAATGCCATCGACCTTGTCATCGAAACGGGGCCGCTGTCGTCGCTGGCCGATACGCTCGACATCGAAGGCGCGACCGTGGTCGTCGTCGATCTCGACATCGGCCGGGCCGACGAGCTCGCTGCGCTGTCGCGGCTGACCACGCGCACCGGCGCGTGGCCTCCGGTGGTTGCCGTGACTGAAAGCTTCGATGCCAATCTGGCGCGCACCTTGATGCAGCTTCGCGTCGCCGATTTCCTAGTGAAGCCGGTGTCCGGCCTCGATCTGGTTCGCACATGCGCCCGCGTCGGCAAGAAGCCCGCGGAAAGCAGCGGCGGCAAGGAAGCGCAGATCGTCACCTTCCTGCCGGCGGTCGGCGGCGCCGGCGTCACCATGCTCGCGGTACAGACGGCGCTGCTGTTGCTGGATAACGGCCCGGCGCGCGCCAAGCCGTCGGTCTGCATCGTCGATCTCGATTTCCAGCACGGCGCCGTCGCCGACTATCTCGATCTCGAGCCGCGGCTCA
>JAEZEY010000020.1 GCA_023432845.1 Pseudomonadota bacterium | reverse complement strand
GTCCTGCACACTCGACAGGAACTCGTCGCGGATCCTCATGAGGTCATCGTCGCTTTGCTGAGCGAGCGGAATCCCGGGGCGAGCGCCGGCGTGACACAAGAAATAGCGCCCGGCGGCGTATGAGGTTCTCAGGCTATCAAGGAAGGTGCGATGCGCGGGCGGCAGAGCCTCGGCAAGCGCTTTGGCCGCCACTTCATAGTGCCG
Source organism: Pseudomonadota bacterium (assembly GCA_023432845.1). GTDB lineage: Bacteria > Pseudomonadota > Alphaproteobacteria > Rhizobiales > Xanthobacteraceae > Pseudolabrys. Next base: position 2,431 of record JAEZEY010000020.1, on the reverse strand, counting down.
CCCGCGCGTCAAATCCGCGACCGGTACCCCATATGAACGCAATGTCTCGACACAGCCGAGATGGCGCCAGTGTCCGGCGATACCCGGCTCGATCAGGAATTTCTCGAGCAAGTCCTCATGGTTGCCCTTAAGCGCGACATAGGACGTCGGAAACGGATTGGCGGCAAGGCAGGCAATGACGCCCGAGGAATCCGCGCCGCGGTCGATGTAATCGCCGAGCGTCACGGTGAGCGCGGCAGGCCCGCGATGATCGACGTCGCGGCGGATCGCAGCGACGGCACGTTCCAGAAGGTCGAGCCGGCCGTGAATGTCGCCAATGGCGTAGATGCGGTTCATAAGCTAGAAGTAGGCACCAAATACCTCATTTCGAGAACACGTCGAGGAATAAGCGATGCGTCCCGTCCCGGTCGGAGCCAAGGGCACCTACACATTGCGCGTGACGCCTGCGCATCTGGCCAGCCAGTTCAAGGACGCCGTGCTGCCGCCGGTCTTCGCCACGCCGATGATGGTGACGATCATGGAGAACGCCGCGCTCAACGCGGTGCGCGATTATCTCGAGCCCGGCGAAAGCGTGGTCGGCACCGTGGTCAACGTGAAGCACCTCGCCGCGACGCCCGTCGGCCACACCGTAACCGCCGAAGCGACCGTCACAAAGGTTGACGGTCGCCGCCTCGAGTTCGACGTCACCGCTCGCGACGAGATCGAGGAGATCGGTAAGGGTACGCATGAGCGCATGGTGGTCGATCTCGGCCGCATCGCCAGCAAGCTCGCTTCTAAGCCGCCGAAATAACCACCGCGAAGAACTAGCCGGCGATCAGAAAACCGTGCGCGGTGGCGGCCGTATTGGCCGCGGTGGCAAGGTCGGATTCGGTGCCGGCATGAATGACGTAGAGGGGTTCACCCGCTCTGACGGTGTCTCCCACATCGCGCATGAGATCGAGGCCGGCGCGGAGGTCGCTCGGCGCACCGGCCAGACGCGCCAGACCGGCCAAGGTCCAGCCGTCAATGCCGGTGATCGTGCCGGAGCGGTCGGCGCAGACGAGTTGCACATGAGGGCCTGGCAGAACCGGCGGCTGTCGGCGGCCCTGCGCGTCGATGATGCGCTCGAGCGCGTCGCTTCCCGCACCAGAGGTGAGGAGTTCGAAGGCGCGCGCCTGCCCTGTCGCCTGCGAGCCGATCTTCGGGTCCCAGGCGAGAATGCGGCCGGCAAAGAACAAGGCCTTGTCGCGCAAGTCCGCAGGCGCTTCCGGTTCGTTATCAAGCACGGCCAGGATATCGCGGGCCTCCAGTGCCGGACCGACGCCACGGCCGACCGGCCGGCTGCCGTCGGTGGCATGCGCCTCGACGGTAAGGCCGAGCCCCTGCCCGATGCGCTCGAACAAACCCGCCAGTTCGGCGGCTTCAACTTGCGTCTTCAGTTTGGTCTGCGGGCCATACGGCAGGTCGATGATGACATGGGTCGAGCCGGCCGCGAGTTTCTTCGACAGAATCGAAGCCACCGACCAGCGCGTCGAGTCGAGGCCCAGCGGCCGCGTGATGGCGTTCATCACATCGTCGACGGCGGAGTGATTGAGCCGACCATTCCAGGCGACGCAGCCGCGCGCCTCGGCGACGACCCGCCGCACATCGGCGGCCGTCAGATCGACGCGCGCCAAAGTTTCCATCGCGTCGGCGGTGCCGGCGGCAGAGGTGATGGCGCGTGACGACGTCTTCGGGATGGCGAGCCCATGCGCCGCGACCAAAGGCACCACGATCATGGTGATGCGGCTACCCGGAATGCCGCCCATGGAATGCTTGTCGACCACCATGGGCTCGTCCCAGGTGAGCCGGTCGGTAAACTCGGCGCGGGCGCGCGCCAGCGCCACGACTTCGCGGTCGGAAAGTCCGCGCGTAGCCGCCACCAGAAAAGCCGCCATTTCGCGGTCGGGATAGCGGCCCGCCACCATATCGCGGATCAAGGTGGCGATCTGACCATCGCTCACTTCGTCGCCGCGCAACTTGGCGCGCAGCGCCTCGGCGCTTTGCGGCGACGGTGTGCGCTCGATATGAACCTGCGCGCCTTCGGGCAGGCCGAGCGCCTCGAAGGCGCTGCGCGAAAGGCCGATCTCGGCAGCGTCAAGCAGGCGCGCGTCGTCGACGACATGAACCGAAGCGCGGATGCTGCGCGTGCCATCCGAAATCTCGATGCGGCCGGGACCGAGGAAATCCGCCGACGCGACTTCGGTGCTGGCCGCCGGCAGGTACGCCATGTGCTCCCGCCAGGAATCGATCGGCAGCGCTCGCAGTTTCACGGCCGTGGCTCCGACAGCGCGGCAACCAGCTTGCCGATGCCGGCCGCGACATCGGCATCGTTGACAATGCGAATGACATGGATGTCATCGGGCAGGGCCGGCACGGTGCGTGCGATACGCTCGGCGACCTGCGCCTCGTC
>JAEZEY010000007.1 GCA_023432845.1 Pseudomonadota bacterium | reverse complement strand
GCGTACAGCTCGTCCTCCAGCGCTTCGGCCAGATCGGAGGCAGCCATCACCCTAACGTTGGGCGCCACGAACACCCGCTGCAGAAAGCTCGCCACCAGCGTGGCGTGATCGGAGCGCAGCAGCCGCCACGCCGGGTGGTGGATGCGCAGAGCATCGAGGGTGGCGAAGTCGAGGGGCATGGGCGCGGTCGATGGGTCCTCAGGTGGCGTATTGTGCGCGACGGATCGTCATCCCGGCGTAAGCCAGGCGTAAGCCCGGATCCAGCGGTGGAAATGCCCTTGGCTGGAATGCGTGGGTCCCGGCGTTCGCCGGGGCGACGACCCCCTCGTCATCCCGGCACAAGCCTGACCGAAGGAAGGAATCCTCGCCTTGTAGACTGCAAGTCGAGGATCCCTCGCTCGCGCTCGGGATGACACCGGGGTGGGGTTGACTCTCGAATGACATCCTACTACGTGGTCACTCAGACCCGCCTAAAGTCTCGTTCAAACTCACTCACGGTGTCAGTCCGACCCAAGGGCGACCGACCTACGGTGTCATTCCGACCGAAGAAAGGAATCCTCGCAGTGGACGCTGCGCACCGATAATCCCTCGCTGACGCTCGGCTCGCGCTCGGGATGACATCGGTATTGGGCTCACACCGACGCTCCCTCACGCGCGCTCGGACGACAGCACTGCGAGGTAGGCGCGACCCATCCAGGACTGTCGAGCTTCTTTACAGCCATGATCGCGAACCATCTCCGGTTCATCGCACCCCGAGAAAACTCGTCACCCGCACAAGCACTTGCGTCACCGCCATCCGGCGGGCTCAATCCGTGCGTGCGGTCAGCGCGAAAAACTCTCAGGAGACCAGACGAATGAACCGGTCCAGATCGGTTGCCCTTGCCGCATCCCTTTTTGCCGCCCTCCTCGCCCCGCCGGCATTCGCGATTCCGGCCGCGATTCAGGACTTCGAAGACGGCACCGCGCAGGGGTGGACCTTCGGCGGCGGCCCCTTGGGCGTGCCGGCGACCCCGCAACCCGTCGTGTCGGGTGGTGCGGGCGGGGTAGATGATCAGTTCATGCAGATCACCTCGACCGGGAGCTCGGGGCCGGGCAGCAAACTGGCAGCGATCAACCCCACGGCGTGGGGCGGCAACTACACCGATGCCGGACTCACGACGATCGCAATGGACCTGCGCAACTTCGGCGCGACGGACCTCTACATCCGCCTGCTGATCGAGGATCTCTCCGATCTCCCTCAGGCACGCTATGCCATCACCGATGCGTTCTTCCTGCCTTCGGGCGGCGACTGGACCAATGGCAGCTTCTCGGTCGCGGCGGCGGATCTGACCGCACTGGCAGGCGATGTGCCCGCCGTGCTGGCCTCCGTCACGCACCTTCGCATTCTCGGCAGCGCCGACCCGGACTGGCTGTTCGCGCCCGGCAGCCAACCGTCGGTGACCGCCATCCTTGGCGTGGACAACATCACGCCGAATGTTTTCGAGGATGACGGAAACGGCAACGGCGGCAACGAAGTGCCGGAGCCTTCCAGCGCGTGGCTGGTGGCGCTGGGGTTGCTGGGACTCGTGCGGATGGGCCGGAAGTGGCGGTCGGTCCGTTGATGTGAGTAGCGGACCCTCCGCGATTAAAGAGGTCACGGCAAGGAACGGATGCGGTCGATCTGACCACGCTCGCGGACCCTGCCGCGCGCTCCAATCTGTCCAGATGCCCCGGCCCGAACTCGCTCCAAGCCAACCGTGAAGCGCGCGATCGTAGTGGCCCTGGCGTTGGCGGTCGTCGCGGCGATCGCAGTGGCCATCCCGCGCACGAACCGCACGGAGGTGTTGATCCTTCCGCTCGGTTACCCGCGGCCCGTCATCCCAAGCAGCAATCCCCTCAGTGCCGAGAAAGTGCGGCCGTGGTGCTCCAGGTCCTGCAGCAGTGCACTGGCGTGTCGCTGAAGGTGTCGGGTGTTCCGGCCGTCTCTGGAACTCGCAAGCAGGCGGCGCGGCAACCGAGGGCGGCTTACATCGTTGAGAGCGGCATACCGGCCAGAACGAAGCCCCGCGCATCGTCATCCCGGCGGAAGCTTTCGCCCTCGTCATCGCGGCGAAAGCCTCTCGCCCCGTCATCCCGGCGAAAGCCGGGATCCACAGGTGGCGGTAAAACCAAGCGCCAAACCTAGGCACCGGCGTTCGCCGGTGCGACGAGGAGCGTCATCCCGGCGAAAGCCGGGATCCAGCGTTGGCGGTTAACGCAGACTCCAAATCTGGGCACCGGCGTGCGCCGGTGCGACAGGTTCCCAGCAATCTGGCGACTACGGCTTCTCCGCGACGATCTTGCCGTCCTTGATCACCCACACCGGCGTGCCATGCATGCGGGCGATGCGGCGGGCCTCCTTGCCTGCACGGCGAAGGGCTCGGCCGACTGCGCGGGAGAATTCTGTCTGCTTGGGCTTGGCTGTCTTAGCTTTCATGGACCGCTTTCTAACAACTGCGGAGTCTTACCGGAGTTTTCATAGATCGACCACTCGTCCGCGAGAGGTCGATACACGTCCTCGAAATTCCTCCTGCTGCGCTCGAAGTGCCGCAGTACATCCTCGCGCGGGATATTGTGCCCGCCTTGCTTCACTCTTGCAGCGATCCGGCGCAAGGCTAGCTGAGGCGATGCAATTCTCAGATAGACAATCTCGACGCGGTAGCCCGCCTCCTTGAGGCGCCGCAGCCGCGTCACATGCGTCGTCCCGGACAACGTACTCTCGAAAGCGAAGCTCTGCCCTGCCTTTTCCAGGCGCGTCAGCTCTGCCAGGAAGATCCTTCCCGCGCTCACGGCTGCGTCGTCCGGCCGGAGCGGCGATAGTCCAGCCGCAATCAGGTCCGCATTGACGAAGTGCGAGATTGCCACCTCATTGGTCAGGAACGCCCGCGCAAAGGTGGTCTTGCCTGCACCGTTTGGACCGGCGATGACGATGCAACGTGGGCGCTAGACGTATTGCGACGGGGCACTTGTTTTTCTCGGTGGGAAGTCTGAGTAGAGACGCTCAAAGGCCGAGGCTATGTTCGTCTCCGACGATCCAGATCTTGGGCTGCTCCAGCACGCGCTTGACGAATGCACCGCCCCGATTGCGCCGGCGAGCGAGTTCGGCGAACGTGTAGATCGTGGGATTCACCGTCCGGCCAATGCGCTGGCTCGCGCCTTCGAGCGCTTCATACACGTCGGCGTAGGCAAGTTCGTCGCTGATCAGCATGAGATCGACATCACTGCCAGCGCTGTCTTCGCGTTTTGCAACCGACCCGTAGATGAAGGCTGCCTGCGTCCGCCCAGCGAGCGGTGCCAGCGCCTCCCGCAACGGCTCGGCCAGTCCCATGGTCTTGCGCACGATGGCGCATAGCTCCCCGAAAATCGGCGCGTCGGGACTGGCCTGGTAGTGCTTCTGGTTGCCGTGGGCACGCACGGTGACCAGGCCGCTGGCGGCGAGTCGGGCCAGTTCCCGCTGAACAGCTCCCGAGCCGCCACGCGTCTGCGCGATGATCTCGTTTGCGTAGAAGCTGCGGTCGGGCTGCCCGAACAACAGGGCCAGCACACGCTGCTGCGTCAATCCGAACAGGGCGTCGGCCAGGCTGGCGCGCCGAAGGGGCGCTTTGGCGGCTTGGCGGGAGGTCGAGGGTTTAGCGGTTGGCATGGGCCGTATCATACCCAAACTGGGATGGTTCGTGCCCGGATTGGGAATGATGGGTCGCGCCCGGAACAGACTACCAACCTCGGTCTTGCGCGAGCATGACGCGGGGCCTCAGAGCATGCACCTGCTGTGCAGATGCAAAGCGGGTGGCGAGAGTTCGACGGACGGAACACCCCTACCC
>JAEZEY010000497.1 GCA_023432845.1 Pseudomonadota bacterium | reverse complement strand
CGCCTCGCGTTGGCCATTCCTGTTAAGTTTCCGCGACATTTCAAATTTGGGCCAGGCCAATACGTTGTGAACGCTTTGGGTCCGACGGCAGAGAACATTGCTCGGACGATCGGCGCAAACGGCGAGGTTGGACAGTTTGTGGTATTCTCGGTGGCAGGCCAATGGGGCTATCACCGGACGGATTTATGGGAATGGCTCACGCTCAATTCTAATTGAGGCTACCTTGGCAAAGGACCGCTCAACAACGCAAGCTCCTGAACCCGGCGTGGGACAACCACCACAGTCGAGGTCGTCAGATATTATGCTTGTGGAGCTTGCAAAGCTCCAATCTGACGGAGAGCATCTCAAACGCGACCTCAGTGAGACACGAGCGGACATGAAAGACATCCGTGATCGAATGGCGCGCCTCGAAGTTCGCGTCGATCACTTGCCTACTAAAGGATTTATTATCACCGCCTTAGGAATTGGCGTCGCGATCGTCGGCGGAATCACGACTCTTGCGCCGAAGATTCAATCGCTATTTGGCGTAACGCACTAACCAGGGAAAAGCTACCGCGCTGTCAGCCCGCCATCGATCGGCAGATCGGCGCCGGTGATGAAAGCCGCCTCATCCGACAACAGATAAAGACACAGCGACGCGACTTCATCGGGCTTGCCCATGCGCTGCAGCGGAATGTCGGTGCTCATCTTCTCCATCGCGCTTTGCGGATCGCGCGCCGTGCTGGCGATGGCATCCACCATCGGGCCTTCGAGGAACGATGGACACACGGCATTGCAACGGATCGGCGGCTTGTTGCGCGCGCCGAGCAGCGCCACGGACTTGGTGAGCAGCGACACGCCGCCCTTCGACGCATTGTAGGCGGCAAGATTGTGCCCGCCGACCAGCGCCGACACCGACGACAGATTGACGATCGAGCCGCCGCGCGGCTTGAGAAGCGGAAAGGCGTATTTGCAGCCGAGAAAGGTGCCGTCGAGATTGATCGACAGCACGCGCCGCCAGGTGACGAAATCGAGCTTTTCGATGCTGCCCATCGCGACGATGCCGGCGGCATTCACCAGCCCGTCGAGATGGCCGTGTGTCGCGCCGACGTCGTCCATGACGCGCTGCCAGTCGGCCTCCGAGGTGACGTCGAGCGCGAGATCGGCGTCTTTCAGATCCGTCGCGATGGCGACGCCGCCCTGCGCACGCACGGCCGCGGCGACGGCGGAGCCGATGGCGCCCGCGGCGCCGGTGATGAGGATGGTTTTGTCGGTGAGGTTGGGCATGGGGCTTTCTTACTTCACCCTTCCTTCAAGGGGGAGGGGCGCCTGTAGCCTGTAGCCCGGATGAGCGAAGCGAAATCCGGGTTCGGCTTTCCCGGGTTTCGCTGCGCTCCACCCGGGCTACGGTCCGCCAGGTGGAGCCCGTGTGCATAACCCACCCGCCTTGCACTATCCCCCGCCGGCCCCACTCTCTAGGATGCCGCCGAACTGAGGATTCCTGCCATGGCCGACACCGACGTGAAGAAACTGAGCTTCGAGCAAGCCATTGGCGAGCTCGAGACGATCGTGAAGCGGCTGGAGGAAGGCAAGGTTCCGCTCGAGGAGTCGGTCGCCATCTACGAGCGCGGCGAGGTGCTGAAGGCCCGCTGCGAGGAACTGCTGCGCCAGGCCGAGGCCCGGGTCGAGAAAATCACCCTCGACGCCTCCGGCAAACCGGCCGGAACCGCCCCGCTCGACGTCGATTAGCCCCGTGACCGGGTAAGCAGTCCGGCCCCGGCGCGGCGAATTGCCCCGTCCGGTCAAAGTGGTGTAAGCCACCTCACCGGCCTGGAGCCTTCGATGCCCGCCGGTTCGCGACCGGAGCCCATTTTGTCTGAGCTATCCAAGACCCCGCTGCTCGACCGCGTCCATATCCCGGCCGACCTGCGCAATTTCTCGGCCGAGCAGCTCAAGCAGCTCGCCGACGAACTGCGCACCGAAACCATCGACGCGGTGGCCAAGACCGGCGGCCATCTCGGCGCGGGCCTCGGTGTCGTCGAACTGACGGTCGCAATCCATGCCGTTTTCGAGACGCCGGCCGACCGGCTGATCTGGGACGTCGGCCACCAGGCCTATCCGCACAAGATTCTGACCGGCCGGCGCGACCGCATCCGCACCCTGCGCCAGGCGGGCGGCCTGTCCGGCTTCACCAAGCGCGCCGAGAGCGAATACGACCCGTTCGGCGCCGCGCATTCCTCGACCTCGATTTCCGCCGGCCTCGGCATGGCGGTGGCGCGCGATCTCAAGGGCGACAAGAGCAACGTCATCTGCGTGATCGGCGACGGCGCGATGTCGGCGGGCATGGCCTATGAGGCCATGAACAATGCCGGCGCGCGCAACGAGCGCCTCATTGTCATCCTCAACGACAACGACATGTCGATCGCGCCGCCGGTCGGCGCCATGTCGGCCTATCTCGCCCGCCTCGGCTCCGGCGCGACCTATCTCAAGCTGCGCGATGTCGGCAAGCAACTGACCAAACATCTGCCCAAGAGCTGGGACCGCGCCATCACCCGCGCCGTCGAGCACGCGCGCGGCTATGTGATGGGCGGCACCTTGTTCGAGGAACTCGGCTTCTATTATGTCGGCCCGATCGACGGCCACAATCTCGATCACCTGCTGCCGATCCTGCGCAATGTGCGCGATGCCGAGATCGGCCCGATCCTCGTCCATGTCGTGACGCAGAAGGGCAAGGGCTACGGCCCGGCGGAAATCTCGGCCGACAAGTATCATGGCGTCGTCAAGTTCGACGTCGCGACCGGCGCACAGGCGAAATCCAAGGGCGGCGCGCCGCAATACACCAAGGTGTTCGCCGACGCGCTGATCAAGGAAGCCCGCAAGGACGACAAGATCGTCGCCATCACCGCGGCGATGCCGTCCGGCACCGGGCTCGACCTGTTCCAGCAGGAATTTCCGACGCGCACCTTCGACGTCGGCATCGCCGAGCAGCATGCGGTGACCTTCGCGGCGGGCCTCGCCACCGAAGGCTTCAAGCCGTTCTGCGCCATCTATTCGACCTTCCTGCAGCGCGCCTACGACCAGGTGGTGCACGACGTCGCCATCCAGAAGCTGCCGGTGCGCTTCGCCATCGACCGCGCCGGCCTCGTCGGCGCCGACGGCCCGCCCCATGCCGGCGCCTTCGACACCGCCTATCTCGGCTGCCTGCCGCACATGGTGCTGATGGCGGCGGCGGACGAAGCCGAACTGACCAACATGGTGGCAACCTGCGCCGCGATCGACGATCGGCCCTCGGCCGTGCGCTATCCGCGCGGCGAAGGCACCGGCGCGATCATTCCGGCGCAAGGCGTGCCGCTGGAGATCGGCAAGGGCCGCATCGTTCGCGAAGGCCACAAAGTCGCGCTGCTCTCCTACGGCACGCGTCTCGGCGAGGCCCTGAAGGCCGCCGACGAACTCGCCGCGCTGGGCTTGTCGACCACCGTCGCCGACGCGCGTTTCGCCAAGCCGCTCGATCTCGACCTGACTTTGCGGCTGGCGCGCGAGCACGAGGTGCTTGTGACCATCGAGGAAGGCTCGGTGGGCGGCTTCGGCTCGTTCGTGACGCAGGCGCTGCTTGAGCACGGCGCCTTCGACGCCGGCCTCAAATTCCGCGCCATGGTGCTGCCGGACATCTTCATCGACCAGGACACGCCGGCGGCGATGTATGCGCTGGCCGGCCTCGATGCCAAGGGCATCGTCGCCAAGGTGTTCGAGGCGCTCGGCAAGGACGCCGCGGCCGAGACGGTGAAGCTGGCTTAAAGCGCCGGCATCATGACCAGCAAAAGCCGCATCGACCGCCTGCTCGTCGAGCGCGGGCTGTTCGACAGCCGCGCCAAGGCGCAGGACGCCATCGCGGCGGGGCTCGTGAAGGCCGGCGGCAAGGTTATCGCCAAGGCGTCGGAGGAAGTCGCCGCCGACGCGGCGATCGAAGCGACGCCGGCGCATCCCTACGTCTCGCGCGGCGCGCTGAAGCTCGTGGCCGCGCTCGATCACTTCAAGTTCGATCCGACGGGCCGCGTCTGTCTCGATATCGGCGCCTCGACCGGTGGCTTCACGCAGGTGCTGATCGAGCGCGGCGCGGCGCGCGTCTATGCCGTCGATGTCG
>JAEZEY010000028.1 GCA_023432845.1 Pseudomonadota bacterium | reverse complement strand
GAAGATCATCAAGATCAATCACGACACCCACCGCATCTCGCTCGGCATGAAGCAATTGCTCGACGATCCGTGGCAGGGCATCGAGGCCAAATATCCGCTCAACGGCCGCTTCACCGGACGGGTCACAAACATCACTGATTACGGTGCGTTCGTGGAACTGGAGCCGGGCATCGAAGGCCTGATCCACGTGTCGGAAATGTCCTGGACGAAGAAGAACGTCCACCCCGGCAAGATCGTTTCGACCTCGCAGGAAGTCGAAGTGCAGATCCTCGAAGTCGATCCGGTCAAGCGCCGCATTTCGCTCGGTCTCAAGCAGACCATGCGCAATCCGTGGGAAGTGTTCGTCGAGACGCACCCGCCGGGCTCGATCGTCGAAGGCGAAGTCAAGAACAAGACCGAATTCGGCCTGTTCCTCGGCCTCGACGGCGACGTCGACGGGATGGTCCACCTCTCGGACCTGGACTGGAAGCGTCCGGGCGAGCAGGTCATCGACGAGTACAACAAGGGCGACATGGTCCGCGCCCAGGTTCTCGACGTCGACGTCGAGAAGGAGCGCATCTCGCTCGGCATCAAGCAACTGGCCGGCGATCCGATGGCTTCGGGCGCCGCGGGCGAGCTCAAGAAGGGCTCGGTCGTGACCTGCGAAGTCACCGAGATCAAGGAAGGCGGCATCGACGTGAAGATCGTCGATACCGATCTCGTCGCCTTCATCCGCCGTGCCGATCTCGCGCGCGAGCGCGCCGATCAGCGGCCGGAGCGCTTCTCGGTCGGTCAGAAGGTTGACGCCCGCGTCACCCAGTTCGACCGCAAGACCCATAAGCTCGGCATCTCCATCAAGGCGCTGGAAGTCGCCGAGGAGAAGGAAGCCATGGCGCAGTATGGCTCGGCCGATTCGGGCGCGTCGCTCGGCGACATTCTCGGCGCCGCGCTCAAGCAGCGCGAGACCGAGAAGTCGGAGGACTAAAACCGGCGTCGGCCGGTTACCGGCCGTCAACCATCGAACCCCGGGGCGAAAGCTCCGGGGTTTTTCTTTGGCGGGCCACCGATCCGTCAGGTAAAAGGGCGGCGGGCTGGGCCTGATATAAGGATCTCCGATGTCGCTCGATGCCGATGCCATCGTCGATCGCCGCCGGCTGCGGCGCAAACTGACCTTCTGGCGCGTCGCCGCGCTACTGATCGTGCTCATCGCGGTCGGGATCGGCGCCGCCATGGTGATGCCAGGCAGCGGCATCACGCCGGGCGAGGCCTCGATCGCCCGTGTCAAGATTCAGGGTCTGATCCGCGGCAACCAGGCTCGCGTCGACGCGCTGGAGCGGCTCGGCAAGTCACGCGCCAGGGCGGTCATCGTCCATCTCGACTCGCCGGGCGGCACCACGGCCGGCGCCGAGCAACTCTATGACGCGCTGCGGACGCTGCAGTCGAAGAAGCCGATGGTCGTGGTGGTCGACGGGCTGGCGGCCTCAGGTGCCTATATCGCCGCGCTCGCCTCCGACCACATCATCGCCCACGACACGTCGCTGGTGGGCTCGATCGGCGTCCTGTTCCAGTATCCGAACTTCACCGAGGTGCTGAAGACGCTTGGCATCAAGGTCGAGGAGGTAAAATCGTCGCCGCTGAAGGCTGCGCCGAACAGCTTCGAGCCGACCAGCCCGGAGGCCCGTGCTGCCATCGAAGCGATCGTGCTCGACTCCTTTGCCTGGTTCAAAGGGCTGGTGAAGGAGCGCCGCAAGCTGAATGACGACGAACTGACCAAGGTCGCGGATGGACGGGTGTTCACCGGCCGTCAGAGCGTGCCGCTCAGGCTGGTGGATCAGCTCGGCAATGAGAAAACGGCGCTGGCCTGGCTGGAGAAGGAAAAGAAGATCCCGGCCACGACCCCGGTGAGGGATTACTCGCTGGAGCCGCGGTTCCGGGAACTGTCTTTCCTCCACGTTGCCGCCCTCGGCTTCGAGATGGCTGGCCTGTCCGGCCTGGCCCAGCGGGTGGCGACCTGGAGCGGCGTCGCCGCGGTCGAAAGACTCAATCTTGACGGGCTCTTAGCGCTTTGGCACCCTTCGCCTGCCAATTGACATAGTGAAGGTAGAGGCGGCGTCCATGATCAAATCGGAGCTGGTGCAACGCATCGCGGCCCAGAATCCCCATCTCTATCAGCGCGACGTCGAGAACATCGTCAACGCCATCCTCAACGAGATCACCAGCGCCATGGCGCAGGGCGATCGTGTCGAATTGCGCGGTTTTGGCGCCTTTTCGGTCAAGCACCGGCCGGCCCGCACCGGCCGCAACCCGCGCACCGGGGCCCATGTTTCGGTCGAGCAGAAGTCGGTACCGTTCTTCAAGACCGGCAAGGAAATGCGCGAGCGCCTCAACAAGACCGAGGGCGGCGCCGCCATTCCTGATGACGACGTGGTTTGAGGGCGTTTTCGTTTTTAAGTGCGGAACATGATCGTCATGGCCGGGCTTGTCCCGGCCCTCTCTTGAGGGCGCACCGATCTTGACGTCCTGAGCCGGATGGCCAGATCGGGCTTGTCCGCGACAAACGCTCCAATCTTGCGTTATAAGGGTCGCCATGCTCCGCAAGATCGCCATTTTCGTCGTCGTTCTGCCGCTGGCGGCACTAATCATCGCCTTTGCGGTGGCGAATAGGCATGCCGTGACCGTGACATTCGACCCGTTCTCGTCGGCGAACCCGGCCTATGTCGCGACGGTACCGCTGTTCGTCCTGATCTTCATTCTGGTCATCCTCGGTGTCATCGTCGGCGGTGCAGCGGCTTGGCTGCGCCAGGCCAAGTGGCGACGCGTGGCGCGCCGGCTCGATGGCGAGAACCGCCGGTTGCTGCAGGAGCTGTCCGCCGCCCGCGAACGCTTGGTCACCGAGACCCAGCGCGCCGCTTCCGCCGAGGCGGCAGCCCGCGAGGTCGCTAAAGGCCTGGAGACCCGGCGCACCGAGGCCCCGGCACTCGCCCCTCCGGGGGCAGCCTGAGCCACGCCAAGCCCTTGGACGACGCGGTTATAAGCCTGTAGAACCCCGCTCCGAGATGGCACTGACGATCAAAATCTGCGGTCTGCGCACCCCCGAAACCCTTGATGTGGCGATCGAATCCGGCGCCGATCAGGCCGGTTTCGTGTTTTTTCCGCCGAGCCCGCGCTCGCTCGGCCTCGAGGCGGCGCGCCTGCTCGGCGCCCGCGCGCAGGGCCGCGTGCAGAAAGTGGCGCTGACGGTCGATGCGTCGAACGACGCCATCGCCGCCATTGTCGCCGCGCTCAAACCCGACATGCTGCAACTCCACGGCAGCGAGACACCCGAACGCGTCGCCGTGGTGCGCTCGCGCTTCGGCCTGCCGGTGATGAAGGCGCTGCCGGTTGCGACCCGCGCCGATCTGTCGCCGATTCACGAATATGCCAAGGCCGCCGACCGCTTGCTGTTCGATGCCCGCGCGCCGCAGGATGCAACGCGGCCGGGCGGCCTGGGCAAGACCTTCGACTGGACACTGCTCGCCGGCCTCAAGATCGGCGTACCCTACATGCTGTCCGGCGGCCTCGACGCCAATAACGTCGCCGACGCCTTGCGCATCACGCGCGCGCCGGGTGTCGATGTGTCGTCCGGCGTCGAGCGTGCGCCGGGCGAGAAAGACCCCGACAGAATTCGCGCCTTCATTCGTGCGGCGCGCGCGGCCGATGCCGCGCTCGAAAAGGTGAGTGCATGACCATCCAGCAACCCAATTCCTTCCGCACCGGGCCCGACGAGCGCGGCCACTTCGGCATCTATGGCGGCCGCTTCGTCGCCGAGACCCTGATGCCGCTGATCCTCGATCTGGAGAAGGCCTATAACGAGGCCAAGGCCGATCCGGCGTTCCAGAAGGAGATGGACTCCTACCTGTCGCATTATGTCGGCCGGCCGTCGCCTTTGTATTTCGCCGAACGGCTGACGAAGAAATTCGGCGGTGCGAAGATCTACTTCAAGCGCGAAGACCTCAATCATACCGGCGCGCACAAGGTGAACAATGTCACCGGCCAGATCATGCTGGCGCAGCGCATGGGCAAGAAGCGCATCATCGCCGAGACCGGCGCCGGCATGCATGGTGTTGCCACGGCAACCCTGTGCGCCAAGTTCGGTCTGCCCTGCATCGTCTATATGGGTGCGGTGGACGTCGAGCGGCAGCAGCCCAACGTGCTGCGCATGAAGATGCTGGGCGCCGAAGTGCGCCCCGTCACGTCCGGTTCGAGCACGCTCAAGGATGCGATGAACGAGGCGCTGCGCGACTGGGTCACCAATGTCAGCGACACGTTCTACTGCATCGGCACGGTGGCCGGCCCGCATCCCTATCCGGCGATGGTGCGCGACTTCCAGTGCATCATCGGCAACGAAACCCGCGCGCAGATGATGGAGCTCGAGGGCCGTCTGCCGGATTCGCTCATCGCCTGTATCGGCGGCGGCTCCAATGCCATGGGGCTTTTTCATCCCTTCCTCGATGATCGCTCGGTCGAAATCTACGGCGTCGAGGCGGCTGGTCACGGCATTCCGTCGGGCCAGCACGCGGCGTCTGTCACCGGCGGCCGCCCGGGCGTGCTGCACGGCAATCGCACCTATCTGCTGATGGATGATGATGGCCAGATCATCGAGGCGCATTCGATTTCCGCCGGCCTCGATTACCCCGGCATCGGCCCCGAACACTCCTGGCTCAACGACATGGGCCGCCTGAAGTTCTTGTCGGCGACCGACGAGGAAGCGGTGGCCGCGTTCCAGTTGTGCTCTCAGCTCGAGGGCATCATTCCGGCGCTGGAGCCGGCGCATGCGCTGGCGCGGGTGTTCGAAATGGCGCCGAAGCTGCCGAAGGATCACCTGATGGTGGTCAACCTTTCCGGCCGCGGCGACAAGGACCTTGCCAGCGTGCAGGCCTGGCTGGAGACGCACAAGAAATGACCACCCGCATCGAACAGCGTTTCGCCGACCTCAAGAGCGAAGGCCGCGCCGCGCTCGTGACCTTCGTCATGTCGGGCGATCCGGATTACGAGACGTCGATGGCCATCATCAAGGCGCTGCCGAAGGCCGGCGCCGACGTGATCGAGCTCGGCATGCCTTTCACCGATCCGATGGCGGACGGTCCGTCGATCCAGGCCGCCGGCGTGCGTGCGCTGAAGGGCGGCCAGACGCTCAGGAAGACGCTGCAGATGGTACGCGACTTCCGCAAGGACGAGGCCAAGACGCCGATCGTGCTGATGGGTTACTACAATCCGATCTACATCTATGGCGTCGACAAATTTCTCGTCGATGCGAAAGAGGCGGGCGTCGACGGCCTCATTGTCGTCGATCTGCCGCCCGAGGAAGACGAGGAACTGTGCCTGCCGGCGCTGAAGGCGGGGCTCAACTTCATTCGTCTCGCGACGCCGACCACCGATGACAAGCGCCTGCCGGCGGTGCTCAACAACACGTCGGGCTTTGTCTATTACGTGTCGATCACCGGCATCACCGGCTCGGCCGCGCCGGATGCGGCCAAGGTGTCGGCGGCCGTGCAGCGCATCAAGAAGCACACCAAGCTGCCGGTCGCGGTCGGCTTCGGCGTCAA
>JAEZEY010000398.1 GCA_023432845.1 Pseudomonadota bacterium | reverse complement strand
GGCTGAACGTCCGCGCCCGCCGCAGCCGCCTGCGGCGCGAGCGCCGTCTGCTCCGCCGCCGTCTTCGGCACAGCCTGCTCCGCCGCCTCAGCGTCCCAACAGATCCGATCGCCCGCGTGGCGAGCGTCCGCCTGAAGGTCAACGGCCGAATGCCGCGCCGCCCACCGCTGCGCAGCCGAAGCCCGCGACGCCGCGAGCGCCCGCTGCGGACAAGGACAAGCCAGCGTCACGGCCCGCGCCGACTGCCGACAAGGATAAGCCCGCCTCGCCGCCTGCGGCGCAGGAGTCGAAACCGGCAACGCAGTCGCCTTCGGCTCAGCAGTCTCAGCCGGCCTCACCGCCGTCGGCCGCACAACAGCCCGCGCCGCAGCAACCCGCCGCGCAACAACAGCAGCCGGCGCCGAGCCAGCCCGCAGCGCAACAGCAATCGAACCAGCCGCCGGGCGCGGTGCAGCGCGCGCCGGTGGCCAATCAGCCCGCGGCCGCGCCACCGCCGCCACCGACTCAGGCGCGCAGCGCCAGCGAGTTCATTCGCCGCGGCGATCAGCGTCCGCAGCGCGGCTTCGACGACATTCGTCGCGAGCGCCGCGAGGTGCGCGAAGGCAACCGGACCATCATCACCGAAGGCGATCGCACCATCGTGCGCGACGGCAATCGCACCATCATCCGTCACAACGAGGCTGACCGCTTCGCCATCGACGCGCGCGACGTGCGCGTGACGCGGCGCGGCGACGACACGATCAGCATTATCGTGCGGCCCGACGGCACCCGGATCATCACCACTACCAGCCGCGATGGCCGTCTGATCCGCCGCGTGCGGCGTGACCGCGCCGGCCGAGAGGTCGTGATCATCGACAACCGTTTCGCCAACCGGCGGCCCGGCTTCTTCGTCGACGTGCGCCCGCCGCGCTGGCGTGGTCCGCCGGAGCGCTACATTCTCGATGCCCGGCGCGCCAACCGCGACGCGATCTACACACTGTTCCTGGCGCCGCCGATCGAGCGCATCGACCGCCGCTACACGCTGGAGGAAGTGCGTTACAGCGAGCCGCTGCGCGCCTACATGCCGCGCGTCGATCTCGACGTTCACTTCGAGACCGGCTCTTGGCAGATCACGCCCGACCAGATCGAGCAGCTGGCGGCAATCGCCGACGGCATCAACCGTGCCGTCGCCAAGAACCCGCGCGAAGTGTTCATGATCGAAGGCCATACCGACGCCGTTGGCTCGGACGAGGACAACCTGTCTTTGTCCGACCGCCGCGCCGAAGCGGTCGCCGTGGCGCTGACGGAGCAATTCCAGGTGCCGCCCGAGAACCTCGTCACGCAAGGCTATGGCGAGCAGTATCTGAAGGTCGAGACCGAAGGACCGTCGCAGGAAAACCGCCGCGTTGCGGTGCGGCGCATCACGCCGCTGATCGCCCAGCAGGCGGGACGGTAAGCGCCCTAGCCCGCGACGGAACGGAATAAACAGCCCCCGGAGCGATCCGGGGGCTTTTTTGTCGGCCGCCGCATTCACGCCACGCTGCGGAACCATCCGCGCCCTGTTCCGTTGACAGTCGCGTCGACGATGCGGCAATGCGCCTCAAGTCGCGCGCCATGAATCTATTGCAACGATTCCAGGGAGACGTGCGCGATGTCGATCGGCACTATCATTCTTATCATTCTCATCATCGCCCTGCTCGGCGGCTTTTCCGGCATCGGCGGCGGCCCGTTCTACGGCACCGGCTACTATGGCGGCGGCGGCCTGGGTCTCGTGATCATCGTGCTGCTGATCCTCGTCCTGATGGGACGAATCTGACGCTCACGATACGGGACTGAAAAGCCGGCGCGTGAGGCTCACGCGCCGGCATTGTTCGTTGGGTTATCGCTGCCGCGCTAGCGGTCCAGCATTGTCGACGGCAGCCACAAGGCAATGCCGGGGAACATCGCGACCAGCACCACGGCCACCACCATCAACAGGAACAGCGGCAGCGTGTAGGCGCCGATAGTAAAGATGTTGCGCCCGGTCATGCCCTGCAGCACATAGAGGTTGAAGCCGACCGGCGGCGTGATCTGCGCCATCTCGACCACGATCACGATGTAGATGCCGAACCAGATCAGATCGAAGCCGGACTTCTGCACCAGCGGGATGATGATCGAGGTGGTGAGCACCACCATCGAGATGCCGTCGAGGAAACAGCCGAGCACGATATAGAAAAGCGTCAGCGCGGACAGCAACGCCCACGGCTCGAGTTCAAACGCCGTGATCCAGTTGGCAAGCGCCACCGGAATGCCGGTAAAGCCCATCGCCGCCGTCAGGTAAGCCGCGCCGGCGAGGATGAAGGCGATCATGCAGCTCGTCTTGGTCGCGGCGAGTAGCGCCTCGCGGACATTCGGCCAGGTGAGCGTGTCCGACCACCACGAGAACGCCAGCGACAGGAACACGCCGACAACGGCGGCTTCCGTCGCCGAAGCAAGCCCGCCATAGATCGATCCGATCACGCCAAGAATGAGCAACGTCACCGGGATGAGCCGGCGCGAAGCGCTGAGCCTTTCGCGCCACGGCATCGCCGGCTCGGGCGCCGGCATGCGGTCCTTGTTGAGTAGCGCCCAGACGACGATGAAGCCCATGAACAGCACGGCGAGCATGATGCCGGGAATGACACCGGCGATGAACAGCCGGGCGATCGACTGTTCGGTGACGGTGGCGTAGATGATGAGAATGATCGACGGCGGAATGAGCAGGCCGAGCGTGCCCGAACCGGCCAGCGTGCCGATCGCCATTTTCGAATCGTAACCGCGCTTGGCCAGTTCCGGCAACGAGATGCGGCCGATGGTGGCGCAGGTCGCCGCCGATGAGCCGGACACCGCGGCGAAGATCGCGCAACCGACGACATTCACATGCAACAGCCGGCCCGGCAGCTTATGCAACCACGGCGCCAGGCCGGTGAACATGTCGTCCGGCAGCTTGGTACGATAAAGAATCTCGCCCATCAGGATGAACATCGGCAGCGCGGTCAGGTCCCACGAACCCGATGCCGCCCAGACCGACGTCGCCAGGACCTGGCCGGCCGGCGTCGACATGGTCATGACGATGGCGACGTAGCCGACGATGGTCAGCGCCAGCGCGATCCAGACGCCCGCAGCTAGGATGACGAACAGAAACAGCAGAAGCAGCAGCGAAAGCTCGACGACGCCCATGTTCAGCCCTCTTTGCCGACCGTGAAGGCTTCTTCGGCGTCGAGGAAAGTCGGACGGCCGCGCCGGAGGATGACGACCAGTTCGTCGATCAGGGCGATGGTGAAGATCAGCGCGCCAAGCGCCATGAGCGCCTGCGGATACGCCAGTTGCACGCGCACGACGCCGGCCGAGACTTCGTTGAATTTGTAGGAGACGTAAGCGAAGTTGGCGAATTGCCAGGTCATGTAGATGCCGGCCCCCGCCGCCACGCCGAAGGCGAGAACCTCGGCGGCGCGGCGAAACGGTCGCGCCAGAACATTGAGCGCCATGGTGACGCGGATATGCGCGCCGCCTTTCAGCGTCGGCGCCAGCGCCAGGAAGCTCGCGGCGGCGAGCGTGTAACCGCAGATCTCGTTGAGCGACAGTATCTGGAATTCGGTCGGCGGCAGGCGCAGCGCCAGCAGAACGCCGTCGATGATGCGGAAGGCAAGCTGAACGCCAACCAGCAGCGCAATGCCGGCGAGACACAAGGCCGCCGCCCACAGCGCGAGCCCGTAAAGTCTGTCGAGGAAGTTGCGCATGATCGGTGTCCGAAGAGTAATCACCCTCTCCTTTTTCAGAACCCAACCCGGGCAAGCCCGGGTTGGGTGGAGAGGGTGACTGTCGAGCGTGGTCGGATGACGGCCCGCTTACTTCTTGTAAGCGGACAGCATGGCCGCACCGTCGGCACCGGCGGACTTTTCCCACTCGGCGGCGATGGTTGCGCCGACCTTCGCGAGACCGGCCTTCAGTTCCGGCGTCGGCGCGGTGACCTTGATGCCGGCGTCCTTGAGCGCCTTGGTCTTGATATCCTTCTCGGCGATCGATTCCTTCCAGCCGCGCTCTTCGGCAGCCTTGGCCGCGTCAAGCACGGCCTTCTTCTCGGCGTCGCTGAGCTTGTCGAAGGCGGCCTTGTTCACGAATACGATGTTGCGCGGCAGCCAGGCTTCGGCCTCAATGTAGTCGGTCAGATAGTCCTGCGCCTTGGTGTCGACGCCGGTCGAGGCCGAGGTGATCATCACGTCGACGCGGCCGGTGGCGAAGGCAGTCGGCAGATCGGGCACTTCGATCTGCGTCGGGATGGCGCCGACCAGCGCGGCGATGCGGCCGATGGTGGCGTTATAGGTGCGGAACTTGAGACCTTTGAAGTCCTCGATCTTGGTCAGGGTCTTCTTGGCGTAGATGCCCTGCGGCGGCCACGGCACCGAATACAGCAGCATCAGGCCTTCGGACGCGAGCTGCTTTTCGAGATACGGCTTTTGCGCCGCGTAGAGCTTCTTGGCGGCGTCATAGCCGGTCGCCAGGAACGGCACCGAGTCGAGACCGTAGACCGGCGCTTCGTTGGCGGCGAGCGACTCGAGGATTTCGCCGATCGGCGCCGTGCCCTGACGCACCGCGCGCTTGATCTCCGGATGCTTGAACAGCGAGCCGGCCGAGTGAACCTGAATCTTGAGCGAACCCTTGGTCGCCTTGTCGACGTCGGCGGCGAAAGCGACGACGTTCTTGGTGTGGAAGTTGCCGTCCGGATACGGCACCGGCATATCCCACTTGGTCTGGGCCGACGCGGTAGTCGCAAGACCGGCCGCCAGAGCGACGCCGGCCAGAGAACGCAGAACCATCTTCATAGCTCACCCTCCATCACGGATCGCGACGCGATCCGCACTCGTTGCTGATGTGAAGCTTAGCAGTCTCTCGTTTCGGAACCTGACGAAACTTTCGGCAGATCCTGCACAAGTTTCTCCTCTTTTCAAAGACTCGCCGCCGCGCGCGCGGCCTGGTCGTAATGACCGGACAGCGCGCGCATCAGCGCGGCGATTTCGGAAAGCCGTTTCTCGTCCATGCCGGCGCTTTTGACCGACTGGACCAGAAGGGCCTCGCGAACCTTGCGATAGCGTTGCACGACCTTTTCGCCCTTGGCGGTGAGGCCGACAGTCTTTTCGCTGCCGCGCTTGCTGCTGACGAGCAGATTATGCCCGTCGAGCTTCTTGAGCGAATAGGTAACGAGATGGGTGTCTTCGATATTGAGCACGAGGCAAATATCGGCGACGCGCTTGGCGCGGTCGCGATGGGCGATGGTGTGCAAAACAAGGACGTCGAGCGGCGACAGGTCGGGCACGCCCGCGGCCTGCATGCACCGCACCATCCAGCGCTCGAAGGCGTGATCGAGCAGGATCATGCCAAATTCGAGCTCGGACAGAACCGGCATTGCGCCCGCCGCCAGATGCGCCGACGATACGATCGGCCCCAGCGTCAGTTCGGTGTCACTTTTTGCTGCGGGTGCAGCTCTTGCCATCCCAGCCCCTCCCGAGATGGCAGAAGCGTATCGGCGGGTGATAAATTGTCAACGATTTATTGACGATTTTTTTTGGCTCTGATTTATTTCGACACAGCAGGAGAGCAGCATGGCGAAGCGGTCGGCGAATAAACAGGCGGGTAAGCCGAAGAAACAGTCAGCGTCGAAAGCGGGCCGCAAGGCGAGCAGAAAGCCTGCCCGCGGCAAGGCCGCCGCCCGCACTTGGGATTTCTGGATCGATCGCGGCGGCACGTTCACCGACATCGTCGGCCGCCGCCCGGACGGCAAGCTGATCGCCCACAAGCTGCTCTCCGAAAACCCCGAAGCCTATGCCGACGCCGCGGTGCAAGGCATTCGCGACCTGCTGGGCCTGCAAGCCGGTGATCCCATTCCGCCGGCCACCGTCGGCGCGGTGAATATGGGCACGACGGTCGCGACCAATGCGCTGCTCGAGCGCAAAGGCGACCGCACGCTGCTGCTCATCACCAAGGGTTTCCGCGACGCGCTGAAGATCGGCTATCAGGCGCGGCCGAAGATCTTTGCGCTCGAAATCATCAAGCCGGAACTGCTTTACGAACGCGTCGCCGAGATCGGCGAGCGCGTGCGCGCCGACGGCACCGTCGAGCGCGAGCCGGACCTTGACGCCGCGCGCGCCGAACTCGAAGCCGCGAAGAAAGACGGCATCGATGCGGTGGCCATCGTGCTGATGCACGCCTATCGGTACCCCGAGCACGAGAAGCGTCTGGCGAAGCTCGCCCGCGACATGGGCTTCTCGCAGGTCTCGGTCAGCCACGAAGTCTCGCCGCTGATCAAGCTGGTCGGCCGCGGCGACACAACCGTTGTTGACGCGTACCTGTCCCCGATCCTCAAACGGTATGTCGATCGCGTTACAAAGGAGATGAAGGTTGGTTCCTCTTCACCCTCCCCTGGAGGGGGAGGGTCGACTGCGAAGCAGTCGGGGTGGGGTGAAGCTTCCGCCAATAGGATCACCCCCACCCGCCGGACTTCGTCCAGCGACCTCCCCCCTCCAGGGGGAGGTGAAGAAATTAGATTGATGTTCATGATGTCGTCGGGCGGGCTCACCGCCGCCGAACTGTTCCAGGGCAAGGACGCCATCCTGTCCGGCCCGGCGGGCGGCGTGGTGTCGATGGCCGAGACCGGCAAGCAGGCCGGCTTCGGCCGCCTGATCGGCTTCGACATGGGCGGCACCTCGACCGACGTTTCCCATTTTGACGGTGAATACGAACGTGCCTTCGAGACCGAAGTCGCCGGCGTGCGCATGCGCGCGCCGATGATGCT